>JAEWMK010000207.1 GCA_023457235.1 Bacillota bacterium | reverse complement strand
CATGATGCCAGAAATTGATGGTTGGGCAACTGCTAAATTAATTCGAGGTTTTTCAAATGTCCCGATTATTATGTTGACTGCGAGGGATCAAAGTTCGGATATGGTAAAAGGACTTGGAATTGGGGCTGATGATTATATAACGAAGCCATTTGAGGAGGAAATTCTTCTAGCACGCATCAACGCATTGTTAAGAAGAGTAAGTCCACCAAGCAAGATAGAAGAAAACGGCTTGATTTGGGATGAGGGAAGCCATGAACTAACATATAATGATGAAGCAATCAATCTAACACCGAAAGAGTTCGAAATGATTGGGCTATTAATACAAAATAAGAAAACGGTTTTTAGCCGCGAAAAGCTAATTGAAAGTATATGGGGATTAGAATCGAATACAGAAGGAAGGACAGTGGATTCCCATATTCGAAATATCCGTGATAAATGCAGAAAATCTGGGTTCCCGATTGAGGATCATTTAAAAACAGTATGGGGATTAGGGTATAAATGGGAGTAATTTCTCATAATTACATCATCAAAAGGAAGGAGACGGTACAGAATGATGAACTGGCTTGATCATTGCCTAGGATTCCAAGGCGGTGGAATGATGATGATTGGAATGTTTATTTTTTGGGGATTATTGATTTTTCTTGGGGTCTATTTCTTAAAAACATTGCTGAACGGTAAAGACTCAAAAGGTGGGCCACATATTAATATTCTAAAAGAACGCTTGGCTAGGGGAGAAATTACCGAAGATGAATTTGATCACTTAAAACAAATTTTATTGAAATGAGAGGGACACCTCTCATTTTTTGCTTAAATTAGTAGTTTTTAAGTCAACCAAGTAACATTCACCCACTTTTGGCTGACCATACTTTTAGAGAAGCTGAGAGATTTTTGGAAATTATAGATTTATTTGAAGTAAGTTTGAATAGGTGATGATTTTCAGCCTGCGGGAGAGCAAATTGAACAGGATATACATTATGATCACACATTTTAGATATGATCTAATATGTGTGGTTTTTTTATCAACAATTATAACGTACAGTTACAGTTGCAGAATGGTAAAAGCAAATTAATAATACATAATATCATCCTAAAATTTATCTGCATCATATCCTGTTTTCCGGAAATCATAGATATATAATTATTTCATGTTTTTTTACATGCAGAAATAATGCAGAAATAATTATAGAAAATTGTAAGGAGGTGGGATCGTGAAAAAAATCCTTTTAAGTATAGTTTGCATTGCATTTATTGGAATTTTAACTGCTTGTGGTGGCGCTGAGGAGGAAGTAACTGAAGAAAATACTCCTACACCAGCTGAAGAACAGGCTACTGATGAACAAGGTACTGAAGAGCAAACAGATCAAGAAACAGCACCTAATACTCAAGCTGACGGGGAACAGGCTACTGAGGACCAAGGGCAAACAGCTGATGCCGGTGCAGCAGATGCATTGTATCAACAAAGCTGTGCGCAATGCCATGGTGCTGATTTAATCAGCGGTGGGGCACCCGACCTAAATGCAATCGGTTCAAAATACTCTCATGATCAAATTCTGGAAATAATTCAGAATGGACAGGGAAATATGCCAGGAGGTCTTCTCTCAGGAGAAGATGCAGAAGCTGTTGCTTCATGGCTTACTGAGAAAAAGTAGTAAAAAAACCATAGGGGTTAATTATTAAGAAAAAGGAACAAGTAGTCCCATGTTGGAAACTAATCTTGTTCCTTTATATTTTAATACCCTCTACCAAAGGTGTTTAGTAAAAAAGCGTTCCTATTTTTTGGGAACACTAATAAAGTTATCTTGGTTCAATATGAATATGAGCGTGTTGTATAAAATGCTTCTCCAATAAACTTTTCTCAATTTGTTCAGTGATTTGATGACTTTCATATACGTTGAGGGTATGGTCTGTAACTATTATTATATCAACAAACGTTTGGTTGCCGTGCATTCTTGCTTTAATACTTTTTACTTTCTTTATATCTGGATTACCAGTAACTGTTTTCTTAATATCTTCCAATTCTTCTACTTCAAAACCATCAGTAAGTTCAAGTACAGCTTCTTTAAATATTTCAATAGCAGTCTTAATAATAATTATACCTACAATAATGGCAGTAACCGTATCAAGCCAATAAATTCCAATTTGTGATCCAGCTATACCGATAAACGCTCCAATGCTAACAAGAGAGTCAGATAAATTGTCTTTCGCAGCAGCTTTTATGGATTGACTTTTAATTTTTTTAGCCAATCTTGAATTGTATAAATAAACTAAAAACATGACAAAAGAACTGAATAAGGCTACCCATCCAGTAAACATGTCTGGAACCGTGCTTCCCTCTACAATTAAACTCTTAAATCCTTCAATCATTACTTGAATACCAACTGAAATCATAATAAATGCGGCTATTAATGAAGCTATGGATTCAGCTCGATAATGTCCATAATGATGATTTTTATCAGGTGGTTTTCTTGCAATTTTTAAACCAATTAAAACAGCTATTGAAGCTATTACATCAGTTGAATTGTTTAATCCATCAGCAAGTAATGCCTCTGAATTTCCAATATAACCTATTGTTAATTTTGAAACTGACAAAATAATATAGGTGAAAATGCTTAACCAAGCACCTTTTTCTCCCATTTTAAGATTATCATTTGCTTCCACCGAATTCCTCCAAAGCCAGACATACCTAAGTAATTCTACCATTTTGTAATAAGTTTTTCTATTTAATAAATATTGGTTTAAGCAATTATTTTTTTGTTAAACATTCAAGTGAATACTTGAATATTGATGAAGAAAGGAATTAAAATATAATCAAATATTCATTTGAATAAGGAGAGATATTTTATGGGTCAGAAAGATACCTGCGATATTTATTGTTATGACGAAGTAAAAGTCAAACGAATACAGAGCAATTTGCAAAAAGAAGATATAACTAGTGTTTCCCAGCTTTTTAAGGCACTTGCAGATGAAAATAGGGCAAAAATTGCCTATATTTTATGTCAAAATGAAGAGTTATGCGTATGTGATGTTGCAAACATTATTGGTTCAACAGTTGCAACAGCTTCCCACCACTTGCGAACTCTTAAAAACCGCGGGATTGTAAAATACCGAAAAGAAGGCAAATTAGCCTTTTATTCACTTGACGATGAACATGTAAAGCAATTGATAGTGGTTGCATTAGCTCATGCAAAAGAGGTGAAAATCAATGTCTGAGCAAGTAAGTTTGAAAAACGTAGGAGCAACCACATACCGAGTTCAAGGCTTTTCCTGAGCTGGCTGTGCTAAAACATTCGAAGAGAATGTGAAACATCTGGATGGTGTTTTGGATGCACAAGTAAATTTTGGGGCTTCGAAGATTACAGTATATGGAAACGCAACAATCGAAGCACTTGAAAAAGCAGGGGATTTTGAAAACTTAAAATTACGTGGGGAAAAAGAACAAAGAGTAGAACGAGAGCCATTTTGGAAGCAAAAAGATAATATAAAAGTGTATATCTCCGCATTATTGCTTTTTGTCGCTTGGTTTTTAGGATATCTATACGGTGAAGGTCATATTGCACCAATGATTGGTTATGCAGCATCAATACTAATTGGTGGTTATACATTATTCAGGAAAGGTCTAAAAAATTTAAGCCGGTTTCAGTTTGATATGAGCACTCTTATGACGATTGCCATCATTGGGGCCGCCTTGATAGGTGAATGGAGTGAAGGTGCAACCGTTGTGATACTTTTTGCCATTAGTGAAGCATTAGAACGTTTTTCAATGGATAAAGCCCGTCAGTCTATTGAATCATTGATGGACATTGCACCTAAAGAGGCAATAATCCGGCGTTGTGTTCAAGAAGTAATGATTAGTGTTGATGACATTCAAGTTGGCGTCATCATGATTGTAAAACCCGGACAAAAGCTAGCAATGGATGGAATTGTTGTTAAGGGGACTTCAACTTTAAACCAAGCTGCGATTACGGGTGAATCTGTCCCTGTTACAAAAAAAATTGAAGATGAGGTATTTGCCGGTACTTTAAACGAAGAAGGATTACTAGAAGTTAAGGTAACGAAATTAGTGGAAGATACAACCTTGTCAAAAATCATTCATTTGGTGGAAGAAGCCCAAGCTGAGCGTGCACCATCTCAAGCATTTATTGATAAGTTTGCTAAGTATTATACACCGGCCATTGTTATTTTAGCCTTTTTGATTGCTATTATCCCGCCATTATTAGGTGGTGATTGGAGTGACTGGATTTACCAAGGTTTATCCGTACTAGTTGTTGGTTGTCCTTGTGCCCTCGTTATTTCAACACCTGTTTCTGTTGTAACAGCCATTGGAAATGCGGCTAGAAATGGTGTTTTAATTAAAGGTGGTATCCATTTAGAAGAAGCAGGATCTTTGAAGGTCATTGCATTTGATAAAACAGGTACACTTACAGAAGGTGTACCGGCAGTAACAGATATCGTAACATTTGGCGGGAATGAAAATGAATTATTGAAGATAACAGCAGCTTTGGAAAAAGGTTCACAGCACCCGCTCGCTTCAGCCATTATGAAAAAAGCAGAGGCAAACGGATTGAATTTCAATGAAGTTTCTGTTGAAGAATTTCAATCGTTAACAGGAAAAGGGTTAAAAGCAAAAGTTAATAACGAAATGTATTATGTAGGAAGTCCTAACTTATTTGATGAAATATTATCAAATAAAATCGATAAAGCCATTAAAGAACAAATATCAACCCTTCAAACGCAAGGGAAAACGGTTATGATTCTCGGAACGGCGAGTGTAATCCTCTGCTTGATTGCTGTGGCTGACCAGATGAGAGTCTCTTCGAAAGGGGTTATCCGTAAACTTCATCAACTTGGTATAGAAAAAACGGTCATGCTTACAGGGGATAACAAAAGAACAGCCGAAGCAATTGGAAAAGAAGTCGGTGTATCTGACATTAAAGCCGATCTTCTTCCAGAGGATAAATTAAACTTTATTAAAGAACTTCGCGAAAAGCATCATAGTGTAGCGATGGTTGGAGATGGTGTAAACGATGCTCCGGCTCTTGCAGCATCAACTGTTGGGGTTGCAATGGGTGGTGCTGGAACAGATACTGCGCTTGAAACCGCCGACATTGCTTTAATGTCTGATGATTTAAGCAAATTACCATTTACAATAAAATTAAGCCGTAGAGCTTTGGGAACTATTAAGCAAAACATCACTTTTTCTTTAGCCGTTAAAGCCATAGCTTTACTCTTAGTTATACCCGGTTGGTTAACACTTTGGATAGCAATATTTGCAGATATGGGAGCAACGCTTCTTGTAACGCTTAATAGTTTAAGGTTATTAAAAATAAAAGAATAAATCAAAAAATACGAGGATTGTAGTTGTGAAATAGCATAATTAAATATAGATTGTTAGTCTAGAAGGACTGGAATCAGGTACCTATGAATATGCATGTGGAATGAATATGTACAAAGGGACAATAACTGTCCAATAAGAATCGTTATTTACACAAAAACCGCTTATTCCCAAAAAAATTGGTTAATAAGCGGTTTGTTTTATGTTTGCTGTTATTTTATTCACGTAATTATTACTAAGAATTGTATAAAGTTTCGATATTTTTAATTACTTTTTCATCTGGTTTAAAGTAAATATCATCAATGTAATTAAATCAAATAAACATTTAGTTTCGACAATTATACTAGGCATGTCTTTTCAAAATTCAACGTATACATGAGTGGACAGCCAGAATTATGAAAGGGGAAGAGTAACATGATAGTAAATTTGTTAATTGCGTTATTTATTACCTTTTTGGCGTTTTTAGGAATGTATGTTGGTGGAATCACAACATCTTATTTTCAACGCAACTTACCTGGTAATATTCATAGGCTTTATATTTTCTGTGGAGGATTATTAGCTGGGTTGTTAACCTTTGAGATTATACCTGAAAGCACGAAACAATATGATCAGATGGGACTTATAATAGGGGGACTGTTAGGGTTATTAACGATGATGTCAATTGAGACAATATTCCACAGTAAAAACAATCATAAGGGGAAAAGAAAAAATTATATCCATGGTATTATATTTTTATTTATTGCTATCGCTATTCACAATATTCCAACTGGATTTGCTATTGGGTCCAATATAGTTGATCACTCAATTACAGGTTCACCGTTATTGTTAGCACTTTTTTTACACCAGATTCCAGAAGGAATAACTTTAATGGTGTCCAGTTTACTTGCTGGGGCAAATTCATTTTCATTTTCTTTGATAACAGCTCTTTTAGCTATAATTCTTGGAATAAGTGTAATTGGTGGCATGAGTATTTCCAATTTGTCTCACCAATTTAATACAATATTAATGGGTAGCGTAGTTGGGATATTAGGGTATGTAACTGTACATGAAATTCTTTGGAAAACCAAGCATTCTGTAACTGCAAAAGAATTTCTTATTTTATTCTGTTTAGGACTAATTTTCATACGACTATATGTTTTGAGTTTAGAATTACTTTAACCATTTCAAGTGTTCAATTCGATGAATGCTTCTTTTTTTGTCCTCAAATCTTCATAAAATCTACAAAAAAAAAGCTTAAATATTGAAAATGGAAAGAAGTTTTGCAAAGTAATATTAATATATCGATTAGTAAGTCATCATCATTCAAAAGTTTTTAATAGTAATTACTTTTCTGTGTCCGAAGATCGTGCAACTTTATCCCCAAACAAAAAAAGGTAGGTCATTAAGACCTACCATATTGTAATTTCGGATAACTCCTTCGTCCACTCATTAAAATCCTGCAATTCACACCAATGAGTGGCATCGTTTAAAGAATCACTATCATACACCTTAAAGAAACCGTCGTACACAGGGTGAAATACTTGATAAGCCTTTTGATTAGGTATGAAGCGCTCATTACCATTTTCATGAATAATAAAACCATTTACTTCCATAATAAATTCCCCTTTTCCCCAAAAGATTTTTTTACCCCAATTATCAATTGTAAACGCTTTCTATCTCTATATATCGATATTTTAACTCATAATTATACAAAATCCGCAAGAAAATTTGACAAAAAGGTGAATTTTCTGAATTTAGCAAAAATGTATAATTTATATATAAAATAATTCAACATGCTATAATGCAAAGCAGAATCATTTCAATGATATGGAGGTTAAAATGGATTTACTGCTTGAATTATTACCTGAAAATATAATTATTGCTGTAATGGTTAGCATTCTATTAAATATCATAATAGCCGTAGCTGGATTAATTCCAAGCACATTTATCACTGCTGCAAATATTATTTTTTTCGGATTTCAGATAGGTTTGGTTATTTCAATTATAGGAGAAGCAGCGGGGGCAATTATAAGCTTTCTATTATACAGAAAAGGCGTTAAGGCTTTTGAAAATCGTGTAGATAAACCGATAAACAATAGGTTTTTAGAAAAATTAAAAAACGCACTAGGAATGGAAGCGATATTTTTAGTGCTCATCCTACGGATTCTACCATTTATTCCTTCTGGACTGGTAACTCTAGCGGCATCAATTAGTAAAATGAATGTCCTTCATTTTGCAATTGCTAGTACGCTAGGCAAAATTCCAGCCTTAATTATTGAAGCTTATTCAGTTTATCAGTTTTTAAGTTGGAAATTTCAATATCAAATCGGAGTAACGATCGTAGCAATAGCCATCCTAACTATATATTTCGTCTGGTCAAAGCGAAATAAAAAATAATATATTAAATTTCTCCTTTCACTAAGTTTTCACCAAACTCTACTAAACTACAAACATCAAGAGTGAAAGGAGGTAAGAATACAATGAATCAAAAATTAAAAAAAGGTATTTTCTGGGGCGGAATCATCGCCTCTATGATCCTAGTTATGAATGTATTCCACTATCTTTTCGGCGGTATACATACGCTAGCTTTTGACCCACATGGGCATGG
Organism: Bacillota bacterium; assembly: GCA_023457235.1. GTDB lineage: Bacteria > Bacillota > Bacilli > Bacillales > Bacillaceae_J > Schinkia. Next base: position 19,023 of record JAEWMK010000207.1, on the reverse strand, counting down.
GCACGGACACGGAGGGATGGGTCCTTCTGGTGGTTGGGGCCATTCCAATCATATGATTGGTAACCAATCCCATTTTGGATTTCTATGGATTGGGTTCCTATTATTCTTAATATTTGTATTAGTAGCTGTGGTCTTAGTAATGAAATGGATAAGAAGAAAATCAAAGGCATCTTCCATGCAACAATTTATTGATACATCTTTAATGGGTACATATAGCCCATTATCGAGCCAAAATCAAAATGCAAATGTTTTAGATCAATGGGAAAAAAGCTTAAATAACAAAAAGGAGAATGAATAACATGGGTATATTTAAAAGAATGAAAAGAATTGCAAAAGCTGATGTGAATGGCTGGCTTGATAATCTTGAAGATCCACTTGTAATGTTAAATGAATACTCAAGAGAAATGGAAGAGGAAATTGTAAAGGCGGAGCGGGCTTTATCACGGCAAATTTTTGCTGAGAATAAACAAGGGGCACTTATTCTAGAAACAAAAGCATTAGTGGAAAAAAGAAACCGCCAAGCGAAACTGGCTATCGAAACAGGGGAGGAGTCCATTGCTAAATTAGCTGTCCAAGAAAAACTAACTCATGAGAAGCAGTTGAGTCTTTATGAGCAGCAATATGAAGCTATTAAAAGTCAGACTGAAAATCTAAGAGAAAAATTATCCGAACTACAACAAACGTATCATGAATTGCAAAATAAGAAAGTCCTCTTAGCTTCACGTGTAAATGTTGCTCAATCTATGAAGCAAATGCAAAAAGCTGCTGGCTCATTCCAAACTGACAATATCTTAAGAGGGGTGGCTCGTGCCGAAGACCGCATTTTACTAATGGAAGCAGAGGTGCAAGCAGGCAGTCAGTTTTCCAATCCGTTAGTAAAATATAATTTCACCTATGTAAACGAGGATGAAATAAATAAAGAAATCGAAAAATTAAAGTCTGATAAAGAGACACTAGTCTAATTTTAAGAGGAAGCACCTTCATATATGTTGGTGCTTCTTTTTCCATAGGTGTAAAATGAATAACAGAAATCATGATGATTGGTTAAAAAGAGGTGTTAATCTTGAATATTCTCTTAGCAGAAGATGACCTGCAGCTTGGCGAATTGATCGGTTTTATGTTAAAGAAGGTAGGATATAAGCTGGATTGGGTGATGGAAGGTGAAGATGCTTATGAGTATGCTAAAGCTTCCCATTATGATGTCTTGATATTGGATTGGATGATGCCAAATGGGGAGGGAATCTCAGTTTGCCGGAAACTTAGAAGAGAGGGCTATTCCGGAGCAATACTAATGTTAACAGCTAAAGATGCGGTGGAAGACCGCATTAATGGATTGGATGCCGGTGCGGATGATTACCTCATCAAGCCATTTGAAATTGATGAACTGCTCGCTCGTATTCGTGCGCTCACCCGGCGCAACTATGCTCCGATTTTAGAAGATCATATTTCGATTCATGGTTTAGTCATCAATCGTACAAGTCAAACTGTTCTTCGAGGAAAAGAAGAAATTCAGTTAAGCCCTCGAGAGTTTCAATTACTTGATTTATTAGTTCAAAATAAAGGACAAGTATTGCCGCGAGAGTTGATTTTAGATCGAATTTGGGGCCTTGATGCGGATGTCTCTACTAAGACTATCGATGCGACTATAAAATTGCTCCGAAAAAAATTATCTTTATTTGGAAAGCAAGACATTCTCCAAAGTATAAGAGGGGTTGGCTACAAGGTTGAGAGCTAAAAGGGACATATTTACAAGTACTCAATTTCGATTAACGTTACTATACAGCGGCATCCTTATGCTATTTCTATTCCTATTTATTATTGTTGTCTACAGCATATTGTATTTGACTATTTTTAAGGACCAAGAACGCGAACTCCAAACCAATATTATTCAGGAGGCAAGAAACATAGAGGAATACCTGAGATATCAGAATCAAAAAGGTGGCTTGGAGTTTCGAAATCAACAGTCCCTTGAAAGGGGAGCTGACCAATTTTTCTATTACGTTGTTGATCGTTCTGGAGAATTGGTTTTAGGAGATGAACTCATTCCGGAGCTTCGTTCACAAATTTTAAACACTATTACAGGCTGGAATCTCAACAGAAATCAAGTGCGTCAAGAAACATATCATATCGATATTTCAGAAAGATGGCATAATAACAAAGGAAGAAAAGATTTTCGCCCAACACAAAGAATGAATATCATTCGGCTAATGATTGCCGGTGAACCAATATTCTATCATGGTGAAGTTGTGGGTATTCTTTATATTGGTAAAGAAGTTTCGTTTGCATATCAAGTTTTTAAAATGCTGCCGATCATTCTAACAGGATTAGCGATCCTTTTTTCAGCAGTGGCACTCGTCATAAGCTACTATATGTCAAAAAAAGCAATGGTCCCGATCACACGTGCATTTACAAGACAGCTCGAATTTGTCGCCGATGCATCACATGAATTACGGACACCCTTGAGCGTCTTGCTTTCATCTATTAATGCAATGGAAATGTCGTTGGAATTGGAAAAGGAAGATTACCCCAATAAACTGCTTATAAATATGAAGAATGAAGTAAAACGCATGAATGGTTTAGTTGGTGATTTATTAACATTGGCTCGGTCTGATTCGGGGAGGGTAGAACTGATGAAGGAGAGGTTTGACTTCCGTCCAATCGCGGAGAAGGCGATCGAGTCCGTTGGAGCAATGGCGGAATCCAAACAAATCCAGCTTCATTTTGAAGTACCGGAAACCTTATTCGTGTATGGGGATTCCCAAAGGTTAACGCAACTCTTGTATATTCTATTAGACAATTCAATTAAATACACACCGAATGGTGGAGAAGTATTCCTTTCTCTGTCTGTAAAAGGAAAAGAATTAATCATAACGGTGAAGGACACCGGAATAGGGATCGGCTCGGATGATTATGAACGAATCTTTGAACGTTTCTATCGGGTGGATAAAGCTAGAACACGGCAAGCGGGAGGGCACGGATTGGGTCTCTCTATTGCGAAGTGGATTGTGGAAAGCCATCAGGGTACGATTAAGGTTTCAAGTGAACTAGGAACGGGAAGTATATTTATTGTCAGCATCCCTATGAAAGATTATTAATTAAAAAGTATAAAATATTTGTAATTATCTTAAATTTTCTTTATTATTTAATTAAATTTACTTTTAACTAGAAATAATTAAAGGAAGGATAGATTTATATGGATAAACTAACTGAGGAATTAATTCAATCGTTAAACGGAGGAAAACTTGTATCTTTAATTACAGTTGATGCGGAAAATAACGCACCACATTTAAGTTCTATTTCATGGGTGTTAGCTAATCCAACTGGTGAACAAGTTCATTTTGCAGTAGGGGCTAAAGCTTCTGTTATCGAGAATATTGAAAAAAATCCAAATGTCATTTTGGGAGTAATTGGAGCTGGAAGCAGCTATGCAATTAAAGGGAAAGTCTATGGAACAGAGTCATTTGACAAAACGATTAAAATCCAAGCTTTCTCAGTAAATGTGGAATCTGTTGAAGATGTTATGTTTTATGGCGGAAAAATTACAGTCGAGCCAGAGTATGAAAAGACTTATAAAAAAGAATTAGCTGAAAAGCTAGATTCAGAGATTTATGAAGCATTAAATGGTTTGAATAAGGATCATGTTACTCAATAATTATTTAAAAGAGCTATAGTTAATTTAAAAGCCTGTGCCCTAGAATATTAGGGATACAGGCTTACTTTTTTATTTCGATGATAGCATCTTATCCAAATATTCACGAACTGCGTCGGGATTTCCAGAGACCTTTGCTTCTCTTTCTTCGTCCTGGATTAGTTTTTCCTGCGCTTTCTTCAAAACATCTTCCTCGATCGATTTTGGAACTACTACAACCCCATCCGCATCTGCAACAATGATGTCGCCGGGACTAACAGACGTACCTCCGCAGGAAATATCGACATTTACTTGGCCCCAACCGCCTTTTGCACTTGCTGCCACCGTTGTCCCTTTACAGAAAACAGGGAAATTAAGTTTTTTTATACCTAAAATGTCGCGAACGACACCATCAGTTACAATGCCTTTAATACCCATGGTTTGTGCCAGTCCCACTATAAAATCTCCAGCAATACAACGATAGTCATTGCCTTTGGCGTCCACCACTAGGATATCTCCCGGCTTTGCTCCTCGAATCGCACGCAGAACACATAGATTGTCACCGACAGGCATTTTCACTGTCAGGGCACGTCCGGCTACTCGATATTCTTCTTTTAAAGGTTTGATGGATGGATCCATATTGTTTAGACCTTGCATAGTGTCAGAAATAGCTGTAGTTGGAATTTCTTGAAATAGTTCAACAATATCGCTCATAATTTCCTCCTTATAATTTTAAAAGGTTATTTACTTTTAATCATACTGTATTAATTAAAATTACTATAATAGCAAATTTGAATGGTCTTAAATAACCAAAAGGAATTTAAGCCTATTGTAATACTTTAAGCTAGTTTATTTGACGGAAAAATCAAAATTTATGAAATAATTTTAATAATATAACCAAAAGTTATGGCTATTAATAATAAGAGTGAATTTTATTTTTGTCCTACTTTCTTATAAAGTTAAAAATGTAAACGTTATCAAAGAATTATAGGAGGGATCAAATGATTAAAAAGAAATGGCTTTTAGGTTTGATAATGGGAGTGCTTGCCATTGCCTTGGCAGCATGTGGTGGGACAAACACCACTACAGGGGGAGATACTGGAGGAAATGCAGAAACTGAAAAAGAGGCTCCAGCATCTTCTTATCCTGAAAAATCAATTACTATTTTGGCTCCGGCTGGTGCTGGTGGTGGACTTGATTCAGCATCCAGAGTTGTAGCTAAGATTGCAAATCAAAACGGTTTAGTTGAGCAGCCGATCACGGTTGAAAATAAACCAGGTGGCGGACAAGTCATTGGTACTACTGAATTTGCAACAAAGGATAAAGGAAACGACTATAAGATTATGCTAGCATCAACACCTTTCGTTCTTAACTATATTAAAAAAGAGGGGAAGGCACCAGTTTCCTTCCGTGATGTTACCCCGCTTGCTCGTTTGCAGGTTGACTATGGTATTTTAGCTGTAAAAGCAGATTCAGAGTTTCAAGATTTACAATCTTTAATGGATGCTTTAAAAGCTGATCCATCATCTATAACAGTTTCGGGTGGTGGTGCACCTGGTACTTGGGATTACTTAAATTCAATTCTAGTTGCTGATGCATATGGAATCGATGGTGCTAAAGTGAAGTATACAGCTTATGACGGTGGTGGAGAAGCGGTGACAGCCCTTCTTGGTGGAAATACTGACGTACTTTCTTCTGACCTATCCAGTGTTGCTGAATATTTAAAATCAGGACATGTAAGAGTACTTGGAATAGGGTCTGAAGAAAGATTGGATGGGGATTTCGCAGATATTCCAACATATAGGGAACTAGGTTTTGATGTGGTTTCAGAAAACTGGCGTGGGATTTATGGGCCAAAAGATATGTCGCCTGAAGCAAAAGCATTCTGGGAGGACACACTTAAAAAGATCGTTGAAAGTGAAGAATGGAAAGCTGAACTGGAAGCTGCAGGGATCCAAGACGGTTATATGAATTCAGAAGAGTGGTTAGCATCTATGGAAGCTGATGAAGCGGCTTTCCTAGAATTATATAAGAAATTAGGGTTAGCTGAATAAAATAAGTAGATTAAAATTCTTATATGGTACAAGTTCAATAGTGAGTGAGAGGCCAAGTTCTTCTCACTCATTATTAATGAGGGAGGAAGAAGGTTGCACAAAAGCTTTGATCGCTATTTTAGTCTATTTTTAGTCGTTCTATGTGCAGTATTTTTTTACGAAAGTACAAAGATTATTGGAGGGTCAATAGGTAGTTCTATCGGACCCGGTATCTTACCGATGACATTAGCTATAGTTCTTGGGTTATTATCCATCTTAAATTTTTATCAGACATTCCGTGTGAAATATCCTAATGAAAAGAAGGAAAAACTCCATTACAAGCGTTTTCTAATTATTTTAGTTTCTTCTGTTCTATATTGTCTACTTCTTGAGACACTGGGTTACGTAATTAGTACATTCTTATTCCTATTAATTGGATTTCAAGTAATGGAAAAGGGGAAAGTTTGGTACTCTGTTGTCTTTTCTGGTGCGATTTCATACTTGGTATATTTTATGTATGTGGATGTAATGAAAGGAACCTTGCCTGGTTTTCCAGTATGGCTAGGCTTCTAAGGGGGTTAAAAGGTGGAGGTATTTCAATTTTTACTTGATGGATTTGCAGTAGCATTTATGCCACGAAATCTAATTTTTGCATTTTTTGGTGTGTTGATTGGAACAGCAGTCGGGGTCCTTCCAGGGATTGGTCCAATAAGTGGTGTTGCCTTACTAATACCTGTTACATCAACGATTACGGGAGGTTTAAGCCCTGAAGAAGCTGCAGCAAGCTCAATCATTTTGTTGGCCGGAGTTTACTACGGTGCAATGTACGGTGGTTCCACCACCTCGATTTTGTTAAATACACCTGGTGAATCGTCTTCAGTAGTGACTACTTTGGATGGACATCAAATGGCTAAACAAGGTAGAGCGGGTGCAGCCTTATCTATTGCTGCTATTGGTTCATTCGTAGCCGGAATTGTAGCCCTTCTTGGATTAATTTTCTTGGCTCAGCCTTTATCCGATTTAGCATTGGAATTTGGACCAGCGGACTACTTCTCTTTAATGGTATTAGGACTATGTACGGTCAGTGGGTTATCTGGCAAATCAGTAACAAAGGCATTAATGATGACCGTATTTGGTTTGTTGTTAGCTTCTATCGCTATTGATGTGGTTTCCGGTGTTGCCCGATTTACCTTCGGGTTTAGTCAGCTTTATTCTGGCTTAGCTTTTTTAACTGTGGCCGTTGGATTGTTCGCATTGGGTGAAGTATTTAAAACAATTCTCCACAATGATATTAATTCAGGAGAGATAGCTAGAATTAATAAATTACTGCCAACAAAGAAGGAATTAAAGGATAGTGCAGCACCGATTGCCCGTGGTTCATTATTAGGTTTTTTTATGGGGATTTTGCCTGGTGCGGGGGCAACATTGGCGTCTTTTATGTCTTATCTTATGGAAAAGAAAATTAATAAGAACAAAGCAAACTTTGGGAAAGGTGCAATTGAAGGTGTTGCTGCACCTGAATCAGCTAATAATGCTGCCTCTGGAGGGGCGCTTATTCCTTTATTAACAATGGGTATTCCAGGCTCGGGGACAACCGCAGTGCTCATGGGAGCATTAATCATGTATAACGTAAATCCGGGACCGATGCTGTTTGAACAGCACCCTGGCGTAGCATGGGGCTTAATTGCCAGTATGTTTGTAGGTAATCTAATGCTATTAATCTTGAATTTACCTTTGGTAAAAATATTTGCCAAGGTTATCTCAACACCTCCCAAATACTTGATCCCATTGATTATAGCTATTTCTGTCTTTGGGGTATATGCCGTCCAAGTTACAACATTTGACCTTATGCTTCTTATGATCTGTGGTGTGGCCGGCTACTTCCTAACAAAGAATGATTATCCTATTGCCCCTTTAGTACTAGGTTTAGTTTTATGGCCAATGATCGAAAATAATTTCCGTAGGGCTTTAACGATCTCAAATAGTGATTATTCTATCTTTGTACGTGAGCCACTATCTGTTGCGTTTTTAATAATAGCAGTTCTGTGGATTACAATTCCGTTATTATTGAGATTAAGAGGAAAAAATGTAATTGTGAATGATGAGGGGTAATTTATGGGGGAGTATACTGGGGAAATCCAGCATCCCCTTTTTTCTTTCCTAAGTTTTATCATAAAAAAAAGCTATGTAACTTAATGAAAATTATGTATTATACGCAACTTTATTTATAAGTTATGTTTATTTTGAAATACTTGATTCAAATTTTACCTTAGGAGGTGAAGGCTTTGAACATACATCAACTGTTTAGTTTGGAGGACAAGGTCGCTGTTATTACTGGAGCAAGTCAAGGGATTGGGAGTGAAATGGCTAAGCTATTGGGTACTGCAGGAGCAAAAGTTGCTTTAGTCGCAAGAAATGAAAAGAAATTAAAGTCCCTTGCTGAGGAAATGATGGCAGCTGGTCATGAGGCTATGCCTTTTCCTTGTGATATAACGAAAGTGGAAGATATTTCTGTAATGATGAAACAGATTTATGATCATTTTGGACAAATTGATATTTTAATAAATAATGCCGGAATTAATATTGCAAAGCCAGAAGATCAAGTGACAGAGGATGATTGGGACACAGTGCTTGACTTAAATCTTAAAAGTGTGTTCTTTTGCTGCCAGGCCGCCGGGCGATATATGAAAGAACGAAAGCAAGGAAAAGTAATCAACATATCGTCTCAAATGGCACAAGTTGGTTATTTTAAAAGGGCGGCCTATTGTTCAAGCAAGGGAGGGGTGACGCAGTTGACCCGAGCTTTAGCGATTGAGTGGTCCAGCTACCAGATTAATGTAAATTCCATTGCTCCAACATTTATTGAGACACCTATGACTGAAAAGATGTTTGACGATCCTACTTTTAAATCTGAGGTGTTAAGTCGAATTCCATTAGGAAGGCTAGCAAAAACAGAGGATTTGTTCGGAGCTTTGTTATTCCTGAGCTCTTCATCATCAGATATGGTAACTGGTCAAACACTATTTGTAGATGGTGGTTGGACGGTTTGGTAATCATCTAATAATAGTTATGGAGGAAAATAACATGGTTGTATATCAGGATTTTAGAATGCCAGAGAATGTTCGTTTTGGAGTAGGCGCATTGCAAACATTACCAGATGAAATAACAAAATTTGGTGCTGAAAAAATCGCTCTTGTAAGTGACAAAGGTTTAGAGTCTGCTGGTGTTGTGCAGATGGTAGTTGACCTGCTTCAATCCCTTTCATTACCAATCGTAACATTTACGGATATTCAAGGTGAACCTACTTTTTCTTTACTAGAGACAGCGATTGATAAGCTGAAATCTGAGGGTTGTGATTTCGTTGTTGGGATTGGCGGTGGAAGTGCTATGGATGTAGCAAAAACAACGGCAGCCCTTTTAAATAAATCAGAAATTGCTGATTATCTATCAGGTAGTAAAACAATTGAAGAGCGGGGTGTACCTTGCATCTTACTTCCGACTACCTCGGGTACTGGTGCAGAAGCAACAATGAACGCGATTTTTGGAGATGAGGAACAGGAAGTGAAGCGTGGACTAGTAAGCTCAGCACTCCTTCCTAATGTGGCCATTATCGATCCGGCATTGACGAGTTCTTGTCCAGCAAGGGTTACAGCTGCATCTGGTGTTGATGCGTTTACACATGCGATTGAATCCTATGTAGCCGTTCGAGCAACACCTCTTACTCAAATTTACGCAGAAAAGGCTATGAAGATGTTTCCGTTATATATATCAAGGGCAGTGCATCATGGAAAGGACTTAGATGCAAGAGTTGGAATGAGCTGGGTTAGTCATCTGGCTGGGGTCTCACTTGCCAATGCCGGTGTTGGTGCGGTCCATGCACTAGCCTATCCACTAGGGGGGAAGTATCACATTGAACATGGTGTCGCAAATGCATTACTAATGCCGTTCGTATTTGAAGTCACAGGAACTACATGTGTTGACCAGATGGTTAACATCGCAGGTTTTCTCCGTTTGGGTGATTATCGCGAGCGTCCATCTGAAGCATTAACAGAGGTAGTAAGCTACTTGTTTCGATTGCTGTCCGAACTAGATTTACCTACCTCTTTAAGAGAATTGGGTGTTCAAGAATCAGATCTGCCGTTATTAGCCGCACAAGCAGCGAAAGTTGACCGTTTATTATTAAATACACCTTACAAGTTGTCAGAACAAAAAATATTAACCATTTACCAAAAAGCATTCAATGGAAAGATTGGATAGAAAGAAAAGGGGAATGTTCTATGGAAAAGTATCAATTATTTATAGATGGAGAATGGGTAGCAACTGAACAATACTATGATTTAACATCTCCCTACAATGGAGAAACCATTGCACAAGTACCTTTAGCAAATGCAGCCCAAGTTGAGGGGGCTTTGTCAAGTGCACAGAAAGCGACAACGGTGATGAGGGGACTAACTGCTCTAGAGAGATCCAATATTCTAAGGAAAGTATCCGATTTGTTTGAGGAGCGACTTGAAGAATGTGCCAAGATTTTAACGAAGGAAGCGGCAAAGCCTTTAAAAGCTGCACGAATGGAAATCATGCGAACAGTTGAAACATACCGTTTTGCTGCGGAAGAGGCAAAACGAATCCATGGTGAGACCGTTCCAATGGATGCAGCTAAAGGTGGAAAAGGAAAGTTTGGTCTTACAAAGCGTGAACCATTAGGTGTAATTGCGGCCATTACACCATTTAACTTCCCTTTCAATCTAGCTGCTCATAAACTTGGGCCAGCATTTGCCGCAGGGAATACAGTTGTATTAAAGCCTGCTTCACAAACCCCTTTAAGTGCATTTATGACTGCACGGCTTTTTGAAGAGGCAGGGCTGCCTGCGGGGGCATTGAATGTCGTTACCGGTAGGGGTGGTGACGTAGGAGATATACTTGTAACGGATGAACGAGTGAAGATGGTTACCTTTACAGGAAGCATGGAAGTGGGTCTAAGTATTAAACAAAAGGTAGGTTTAAAACGAGTAACACTTGAGCTTGGCTCAAACTCTGGGGTCATTGTTGACAGTGTGGAAAATATGGAGGCTGTTGCAGCACGCTGTGCGGAGGGGGCGTTTTCCTTTGCAGGTCAGGTTTGTATTTCGACACAGCGCATTTATGTTAGGGAAGAACTATATGAAGAATTTCTTAAATACATGGTAGAAAAGACACAGCAACTAGTAGTAGGAGATCCTAGCTCGGAACATACCGATGTGTCTGCTTTAATTAATAGTAGAGAGACAGAACGAATTGAGCAATGGATTCATGAAGCAGTGCAGGGTGGTGCAACAATTAGAACGGGAGGAAAACGAGAAGGAACAATATTCCAACCTACGATTATAGCGAATGGTCACCCTACGTTATCATTATCATGCATGGAAGCTTTTGGACCTGTAGTTCTCGTGAATTCTTACAATAATTGGGATGAAGCTATACAGCTTGTAAATAACTCAGAATATGGATTACAGGCAGGGGTGTACACAACGTCCGTTCACAAAGCATTTGATGCATTTGAAAGACTAGAGGTTGGAGGGGTAATTATTAATGATATTCCTACATTCCGGGTTGACCAAATGCCGTATGGTGGAGTTAAAAATAGTGGAATTGGTAAAGAAGGAATTAAGTATTCAACGGAAGAAATGACTGAATTGAAATTTGCTGCATTTCAGTTGTAAGTTAATGAATAATTGGAGGTGCTGAGATGAATCGGAGTCAAGAATTAATAGATGCCGGTAAATATATGTTGTCCAATCAACTTGCATGGGGAACATCTGGCAATATCAGTATTAAAATTGATTCGGAGCATATGTTAGTTACAGCTTCTGGAACCTTTATGGGGAATTTATCTTCGGATGATTTTGTAAAATATAATTTTTATACGGGCAGATATGAAGGATCTCGTAAAGCTTCTAAAGAAACACCAATTCACTCTGGTATTTACCAAAGAAGGAGTGATGTTGGGGCTGTTTTGCACTCTTCCCCTTTTTACACCACCCTTATGGCTTGCAGTAATGAATCTATTCTTTCAGATTTGTTTATAGAAACAATGTATTACCTTGAGAATGTCGCCTACGCTGATTATTATCATCCTGGCTCTCCGGAACTCGGGAATGCAGTGGCTGATCAAGCTGCTAATGCAAATATAGTTATTATGCGTAACCATGGTGTTACAGTGTTTGATGATACATTGAAGGATGCATTAATGAGATTAGAAACTCTAGAAATGGCTTGCCGAATGATAGTAACAGCTAAAAACTCAGGGATTCAGTTTAATAGAATACCAGATCATGTTGTCAATAGCTTCCTTGAGGAATCACGTTATAAGCCAAGGAAGAAAATAGATTATAAAACTCCAAGTTAATTGTGACGGAGGTAGAGGGATGAAACTAGCCTATGTTTATGGAACCGAGGAGACAGTTGCACCAATGCTTGGTTTCCAAGGAGAGGCACAAACTATTTTTCCATTTTTAAAGGAAAATGGTTATGTTGCTATTGAGCCGTTTTTGCGGGATCCAAGCCTTTTAAATATTAATGCATTTGAAACGATGGTGAATCGTTTCGAAATTGAAGTTGCTTGCGTAGGTACCGGTCCAGTAGTGAGTGATGATAAATTAACATTTACAAATCATAATAGTGATATTCGGCAGGCAGCGGTACAAAGAACAAAAGACATAGTTGATTTTGCAAGTTTGTTTGGTTCACCAGTAAATATTGGGAAACTAAGAGGAGATATTGACGGAGGTCAACCTGAGCAATCTTGGAAACGGATGAAAGACTGCTTTTTAGATGTTTGTGAGCATGCTGAAATGCGCGGAATTAACATTGTATTAGAGCCACAAAACAAAAAAAATATTAATAATCTTAATACCACAAAAGAGGCTCTCGCCTTTCTTGAAGAAATGAATATTCCAAACCTTTTTCTGAATCTGGATGTATATCATATGTCCTTTGAAGCTGAAACGTTTGCAGAAAGTTTTATCGCCGTAAAAAATAAGTTATTACATCTTCATTTTGCGGACAGCAATCGCGGAGCACCTGGACAAGGAGAGTTTGATTTTGCAAATATCATGCAAACCTTACAATCTATTCAGTATGGTAACTATATTTCTATGGAAGTTAGTTCAGAAAGAGATAGGTATGAAGAAGCAAAAAATGCTGTCGTATACTTGTCTTCTATTACTAAATTATCATAAAAAAAAGCTATGTTATTCAATGAAAAATGGATATTATACGTAAAACTATTTATTGGTTATGTTTATCTTAAGAAACAATATTGAAAGGGGATTGAAGAAAAATGGCAAACTACAAAATTGGTGTACTTTATGGAGATGGTATTGGTCCTGAAATTACGAAAGCAACAGTAGATGTATTGACTGCAGCAACAGAAATTTTAGGCACTACGCAATTTGAATATGTAGAGCTTCCGATGGGGTGGGATGGAATAGAAAAGCACAACGATCCTATGCCCCAATATACAAAGGACGCATTGAAGGGAACTCATGGATGGATCATGGGACCACATGATTCAGCTGCCTACCCTAAAGAGCATCAAGTAAATCGAAACCCAAGCGGGGAGTTAAGAATCCATTTTGATCTATATGCTAATGTAAGACCTTCTAAGACAATGGAAGGAATTAAAAGTGTCGTAGGTGAAGCGGACTTAGTAATTTATAGAGAAAATACGGAAGGCTTTTATAGTGACCGAAATATGTATGTAGGTACTGGGGAATGGAAGGTTACGCCTGATATCGTCATTTCTTCCGGCGTATTTACTAGAAAAGCAGTTGAAAGAATAGCCCATGTCGCTTTCAAAATGGCTCAGAAACGCCGTAAAAAAGTGACGATTGTCCATAAAGCAAATGTGATCAAGCTTGGTAGCGGATTATTTTTAGAAGTATGTAGAGAGGTTGGTCAGCAATACCCTGATGTAGTTGTGGATGATTACCATATTGATGCTATGGCAGCTCATCTAGTAAGACGTGCAAATGACTTCGATGTTATTGTCACAGAAAACATGTTTGGTGATATTTTATCTGACTTAGCTGGGGAGTTGGTAGGAAGCCTAGGATTGGCACCTTCGATTAATACGAATGACAACCAAGCTATGGCACAGGCAGCTCATGGTTCAGCACCTGATATTGCCGGAAAAAATATTGCGAATCCTACAGGTATTTTGTTATCCACGGTAATGTTTTTAGACTGGTTAGCTGTACAGCATAATGACAATCGAGTTTCTGAATTGGGTCGTATTATTGAAAATGCATTGTTCTCCTCTCTTGCAGAAGGTGTGAAAACGAAGGACTTAGGTGGTACCGCTTCCACTACTGAATTTACGAAGGGAATTATCGAAAGACTTCCTCGTTTTGTTTAAACCAAGTAACCTTGCAAAAAGGAGTGAATAACTATGCTTGGAGTTGTAGCAGACGATACAACAGGAGCTAATGATATCGGTTTGATGTTCAGCAATAATAGCTACACAGTAAAAGTGGTTACCTTTAATAAAGAAAGCAAATATGAACCTGATGCAGATGTGCTAATTGTTGATACGGATAGCCGGTTAGACACACCTGAAGAAAGTTATCAAAAGGTTTATGAGGCAACTAAGAAATTGCAGGATTTGGGATGTACACTGTTTTTTAACAAAATATGTTCAGTGTTTCGCGGTAATATTGGAGCAGAATTTGATGCAATGTTAGATGCTCTTGGTCAAGAGTTCGCTGTAATAAGTTTAGCATTCCCGAAAAATGGGAGAAAAACTATTAATGGTATTCACACCGTTCATGGAAAGCTCTTGGAGCATTCAGAATTTGCTAATGACCCAGTTCATCCTATGCATAAATCAAACCTAGTTGAAATCTTGCAGGAACAGACATCCCGTAAAGTAACAATGGTTCCCTTAGAAATCGTGAGAAGGGGGCCTATTGAGTTAAGATTGGAAATTGAAAAACAACGTAAAGACTATAAGTATTGTATTGTTGATTCAGAGAACCAATCTGATTTAACAATTGTTGCAGAAGCTATTCATGATTTGCCGATCATTTGTGGAAGTTCTGCAATTGCAGAAGAATTGCCTAAATTTCTTGAAATAGAACTTGTACAAAATCCGATAGAGGATTTAGCATTTTCTGATTCAAACGGTGTATTAGTGGTTTCAGGAAGTTTGACTCCACAAACACGTACACAGACAGCTCATCTTAGAGAAATCGGAACATCTGTAATCGTTTTTGATTCTCGCAAGGTATTTTCTTTAGAGGAGCTTGAAACAGAGATTGCTCAAATAACAGAAGCGGCCCAGACCATCATTGAAATAGGCAAAGATGTATTAATTATGGCTGATAATAGAGACGAGATTGTAGCAGAAACTAAGAAAATGGGTACATTGCTTTCCCTTAGCGAATTAAAGATAAGCAAAATGGTTTCATCAGCATTGGCAGATGTGGCACATCGCATTATTAAGAATACAGGTTTAACAAGATTAGTTGTCGCTGGGGGTGACACATCCGGGACAGTTTGTGGCCGTTTGGGTATTACCGGTAATTATGTATTGGAAGAAATTGAAACGGGTTTACCATCCGCATTAACCTTGGATCGATCCATGTTAATTGTTTTAAAGTCAGGAAGTTTTGGAAAGCCGGAATTTCTTGAAACGGCAGTTAAACATCTAAGGCAATTATTCATCTAAACTAATAGAAAAATAAGATGAGAGCATGTTTCGGCGATTAGTTGGAGCCTCTCATTTTATTTTTAACTTATTACAAAATAAGATATGAGGTGAATGACTAATGACTTTGTCTACATCAAAAATAAAAATCGGCCTTGTCCATGCAACAATGAATTCAGTTCAGCCTATTCTTGAAGCATTTAAACAAAAAGCTCCTGAAGTAAAAGTTCTGAATTTTATGGATGAAGGTTTAATTGACGAGTTAAATAGAACCGGAAATGTTAGTGATGAAATGGTAGCACAATTAGTGTCATTAATGAAAAGAGCTGAGAACAGTGGGGTGGATGGTATTCTCTTAACCTGCTCATCTTTCTCACCATATGTAGAAGGTGTAAAAAGCCAATTTTCAATACCGGTATTAAGTGCTGATATTGCCATGCTCGAACATGCAATAAGCATTTCTGATCGTATTGGAGTAATTGCAACCGTCGGTGCAGCAGGTCCAACAACTACAAAACTACTTAAGGAAATAAGTGATAAGCAAAATAAGAAGGTTGACATTAATACTCATATGTTAACAGAAGCATTCACAGCACTTCAAAAAGGTGATACAGATAAGCATAATCAATTAATTCGTGATAAGATATCTGAACTTTCAAAAACCTCAGATGTAATTATCTTAGCCCAAATGTCTATGTGTCGAGCCTTAAAAGGCTGGGATGAATCACCAAAGCCAGTTCTTACAAGTCCTGATATCGCTATCAATAAAATATTATGTGAGATTTCAGAAAGAGACTAGTCTCTCAAGTAAGGGCTGATGTATCCATGGTACTGAGAGTTGTTCTCATTATTGTTTTTTCTTTTCAATTAATGATCCAGTTAACAAGA
Source organism: Bacillota bacterium (assembly GCA_023457235.1). Lineage (GTDB taxonomy): Bacteria > Bacillota > Bacilli > Bacillales > Bacillaceae_J > Schinkia. Next base: position 2,789 of record JAEWMK010000207.1, on the reverse strand, counting down.
CCGTTACTTCCTTTGTATGCAACAAATCTAGGGGCCAGTACATTGGAAATTGGTATTCTAACAGCGGTCTATGCCTTTTTTCCATTATTATTTGCCATTCATGCTGGTAAGATTACCGACCGAATTGGTGATAGAATTCCTATTATTTTCGGTATGATTTTTGCGAGTTTAGGATTGTTGATCCCCTATCTAATTCAAACTCTGTGGAGCTTATATATTTCTCAAATCATTGTTGGTATGTCTCATATATTTATTATTATCTCGCTTCAAAATGTGCTTGGAAATGCAGCTACTAAGGAAAATCGTGACCATTATTTTGGTATATTCAGTATGGTTGTTGCACTCTCACAATTTATTGGGCCAGTAATAGGTGGTTATTTAGCTGAATATACCTCTTACTCATTCGCCTTTTTTGTTTCCGCCATTATTGGTAGTGTGCCAATAGTTACTGCTTTCTGGATTCCTGTACTTGTTGCTAAAAAGCTAGAAGAACCTGTGCCGGAAGAAGGGGGAAGTGCTTTAAAATTATTAAAGATACCCCTGCTTCGTAAAGCCTTAGCTGGGAGTGCATTAGTTTTGTATTCTAGAGATATTTTCGTAGCATATTTTCCCTTATACGCAGCGTCGTTAAATATTTCAGATTCAAATATTGGCTGGATTATCGCGTTGCAGGGTTTAGCAATGGTACCTATTAGATTTTTCTTAGCGAAATTGACAGTCTGGATGGGACGTGAACGATTGCTTCTTACGTCTATTCTAGTGGCGGGTATATCCTTCGTAATAATTCCATTTACCTCCAATGTTCCATTATTAATGCTACTAGCTATAACTATGGGGGCAGGTTTGGGATGTGGACAACCTTTATCTATGACTACTATTTACAATGCTTCCCCTAAATCTAAAACAGGGGAAGTGCTGGGGCTAAGGCTAGCTACCAATCGCATATCACAATTGATTGCACCCATCTTGTTTGGGGTTATTGGAAGTGGTGCGGGATTAATATCTGTTTTTTTAGTAAGTGGGACTTTTCTAATGGGTGGAGCATTCCTAACTCATTCTAAGGAAGAGAATAGAGAATTAATATCCAATGAAACGTAGGGTTAGGGAAATCTCCTATCCCAATTTTCATTTTAACCATGTTATTTTTCTTGTTGTTACCACTTTCTAAATGAATTTGTTGCATTTCAGCTGTAGATTTTATCAAGAGGGGTGTTTCGTATAAAACTAAAGTGTGCAATTTTAGATGATTATCAAAATGCTGCATTGATTATGGCAGATTGGGAAAGTATAACCGATCAAGTAGAAGTAAAAGTTTTTCAAGAGCATTTTGTGAATGAAGATAAGTTGATAAATGCTGTAGCTGATTTTGAAATTATTGTAATCATGCGGGAGCGAACACCGTTTGGCAGTTCAGTTTTATCACGCCTACCTAAACTAAGACTTCTTATTACTTCAGGGATGAGAAATGCTTCAATTAATCTAGATGCAGCTAGTAAACTGGGAATAATAGTATGCGGTACAGGAAGCAACTCGGAGCCACCACTTGAATTAACTTGGGCTTTGATTCTGGGCCTTTCTCGACATATTGTAAAAGAAAACGAATCGATTCGTTGCAATGGCCCTTGGCAAAGTACTGTTGGTGCCGATTTATATGGAAAGAGATTAGGTATTATTGGGCTTGGAAAAATTGGTAGCAGAGTGGCCCGTGTCGCGAAAGCCTTTGGAATGGAAGTAATGGCTTGGAGTCAAAATCTTACTGAAGAAAAAACGAGAGTGGAAGACGTTAAATTGGCTTCATCACTTGAGCAATTACTTTCTGAAAGTGATTTCATATCTATTCATTTAGTGCTTAGTGAACGGACTCGGCACCTAATTGGTGAAAGAGAAATAAGTTTTATGAAATCCAATGCCTATCTAATTAATACCTCAAGAGCTGCAATCGTAAATCAGGAAGAACTCATTAAAGCACTTAAGGAAAAAAGGATTGCGGGTGCAGGTCTTGATGTATATGAGCAAGAACCATTGCCTGAAAATCATATTTTCCGTAAACTCGACAACGTTTTGGCCTTACCGCATCTTGGCTACGTAACCGAAAACAATTACCGCGTTTATTTTAATGGAGCTATTGAAAATATTCAGGCGTATCTTGCGGGTCAGCCAATTAGGAAATTGTAAAAGTAGGATTGGGTATCTCCTAATCCTATTTTTTATTGTAAAATAAAATTAACAGACAATTTCGTAAATCAGGAGAGTGAACTTCAATGGAATATCGGGATTGGAAAATATTAAAGATTTTATTTGAACAGAAAAACATAACTAGAACAGCAGAATTATTATACATATCGCAACCAGCCCTTACAAAACGTCTGCAGCAAATTGAGAAGAATTTTGGAGTTCAAATTATAATTCGTGGAAAAAGAGGCATCCATTTCACGCCACAGGGTGAATATCTTGTAAAATGTGCTAATGAAATGCTGAAAAAACTTCAGGAAATAAATGATAATATTACTAATATGGATGATAAGGTAATGGGCACTTTAAGAATAGGTGCTTCTTATCTTGTTACAAGAACTAAACTTCCTAGGTTATTAAAGTTATTTAAAGATAAGTACCCAGATGTAGAGTATAGTGTAACAACGGGCTGGAGTGAACAAGTTTACCAATCACTGATAAATGAAGATGTGCAAGTTGGTATTCTTAGAGGGGAATACGCGTGGCAGGACGGGAAAAGTGTATTATTTCATGAACCCCTAATGCTGGTTTACCATAAGGAGATTAATATAGAGGAT
>JAEWMK010000206.1 GCA_023457235.1 Bacillota bacterium | reverse complement strand
GGACAACGCCAATAATTACATTGTTCATGAAGGACATGTTCATAAAGTAATCAACGAGCTCCGGACCGCAGGTGCTAAAGCTATTGCTATTAACGGACAGAGGCTCGTTCAAAATAGTTATATCGCTTGCATCGGGCCTGTCATAAGCGTCGATGGCAATGAATATAATGCTCCTTTTGTTATTTCTGCCATTGGTGACCCCGAAGTGTTATACAGTTCCTTAGTTATTTTACATGGGGTCCGGGACCAGCTTGTCATGGATAATATTGAAGTGAAAGTAGAAAAAAAAGGTGAATTAATTTTTGACCCATATTTTGAAGCGAAAGAAAGTTAATTATAAAGGTGATTATTAGAATGAGGAGCAAGAGTAAAGTAACGCTAGCAATGATAACAGCTATATTAGGTTTTATGATGGCCATTCAATTTCAAACAATTAAAGAACCAGTTGTTCGGGATACAAGGGATATATGGGAAATTCGTGAGGACATTGAGCATGAGCAGCGGCTGATTACGGAGTTGTATAAAGAGATAAGAACAAAGGAAGACACATTAAGGAAATATGAAGAAGAACCCTATAACAGTAAATATGAGGGAATAACGGAACAACTGGAAGAATTGAAGAGGAAAATTGGACTAACTGAGCAAAAAGGCTCTGGAATTATTATAAAAATTAGTCCATCATTTAACCAATCTATAATCGGACAACCATATCAAACTGTGCCGCCTGATCTACTCATTCGACTAATCAATGAATTATACCGATATAAAGCTTTGGCTGTTTCGGTTGATGATGAAAGAATTATTGTTACATCTCCAATCCGTGATGTAAATGGTAAAACTTATATAAATAACACTCCACTCGGCCCTTTGCCAATTGAAATAAAGGTAATCTCCGAGAATGCAGAAAAACTGCATAATCAAATGCAGGTTTCGCAAATTGTCGATGAATTTTTTGCGTTAGAAAATTTGGAATTAACATCAACATTACAACAAGAGGTTACATTACCTGCTTATGATGAGGTTTTAAGAAATAAGTATATGCAACCTGTTGAACCTGTTAATTTAGAAAAGGGGAACAGTTAAATGTGGTTACCGGTATTAGGTTTATTACTTGGTATTTTTCTGGGGTTACTGACTGATATTCGCATACCTGATGAATACTCAAACTATCTCTCGATTGCAGTATTGGCCGCACTGGATACTTTATTTGGTGGAATACGGGCGCATTTGCAAAATACTTATGATGATAAAGTGTTTGTTAGTGGTTTTTTCTCCAATATTTTACTTGCTGCAAGTTTATCTTTTCTAGGTGTTCATCTTGGTGTAGACTTATACTTAGCCGCAGTCTTCGCTTTTGGAGTACGCTTATTCCAAAATATTGCGGTGATCAGAAGACTACTTTTGTCGAAATGGTCAGCATCACAAGAAAAATAGAAAAAATTCTTATATTATTAAAGGGAAATAGTCGTTCATGTTGAATAATTTTAATGTTGAACAATTTTTAACGACATCCAACAATACTAAAAACAACAAAACTAAAAACAACAACAATACTAAATGAATAGGAGTAACTTAAAGGAGGTGCCAAAGTATGAACAGCAGTGAAATAATTGTAAGTCTAGACATCGGTACATCCAATGTTAAGGTAATCATTGCAGAAGTTTCTAGTGATTCTTTAAACATTATTGGTGTGGGTAATGTAAAATCTGTAGGCATAAAAAAAGGATCTATTGTTGATATAGATGAAACCGTACAATCCATTAAGAAGGCTGTTGAGCAAGCAGAACGTATGGTGGGAATGGATATTAATCATGTTGTGGTAGGAGTTGCCGGTAATCATGTACAGCTTATACCATGTCATGGAGTAGTGGCAGTTTCAAGTGAAAACAGGGAAGTTGGCAATGAGGATATTGCCCGTGTAATTGATGCTGCTCAAGTCATTTCAATACCACCTGAAAGGGAAATCATCGGTGTGGTCCCACACCAGTTTATCGTTGATGGGTTAGATGGTATTAATGACCCACGTGGAATGATCGGTGTACGATTAGAAGTAGAGGGAACAATCGTTACAGGATCAAGAACGGTATTACATAACTTATTAAGGTGTGTGGAAAAAGCAGGTCTTAAAATTAATGATATTTGTTTGCAGCCTTTGGCAACCGGCGCAATCGCGCTTTCCAAGGATGAAAAAAACATCGGAGTGGCTCTTGTTGATATTGGTGGTGGACAAACTACTGTTTCCATATTTGAACATGGGCACTTGCAAGTGACAACCGTACTTCCTGTTGGCGGGGATCATATGACAAATGATATATCCATCGGTCTCAGAACGTCAACAGAAGAGGCTGAGAGAATCAAAATAAAGCATGGATATGCTTTTTACGATCACGCTTCAGAAGATGAAGTTTTCTCATTGCCTGTTATCGGCAGCGATAAGCAGGAACAATATAGCCAACTTGACCTTTCTGATATAATAGAAGCTAGATTAGAAGAAATCCTTCTCATGGTACAAGAATCAATAAAAAAATTAGGTTATAGGGATTTACCAGGAGGCTATGTATTTACAGGCGGAGTTGCAAATTTACCAGGTCTGTTGGAGCTCGCACAGCTCGTTTTACAACATAATCTGCGAATAGCTAAACCTGATTATATTGGCGTTCGGGATCCTATATATACAACTAGTGTTGGATTGATCCAATTCGCATATCGAAATGCAAGACTTCAAGGTGCTGAAGTTGCCGCTTCAGTTTCAAATCTAGAGTCTGAACGACCACAAAAAAGAACACAACACGTAGTAAAGAAACCGAAAAAGAATAATACTGATGTGGTTAAGAAAGCTAAGGAATTATTTAAATCCTTTTTTGAATGAGGATCTTTGAATGGCAATTTGGATATTTAGGAGGATTTTGTGATGTTGCAATTTGATACACATAGTGATCAGTTAGCTTCTATAAAAGTAATCGGTGTTGGTGGTGGCGGCAGCAACGCTGTTAACCGTATGATTGAACATGGGGTACAAGGAGTAGAATTTATTGCGGTTAATACAGATGCACAAGCTTTAAATCTTTCCAAAGCAGAAATTAAACTACAAATTGGCACGAAGCTAACTAGAGGTCTTGGCTCCGGTGCTAATCCAGAAGTTTGAAAAAAGGCAGCAGAAGAAAGCCGCGAGCAAATTGAAGAGGCACTTAAGGGTGCGGATATGGTGTTTGTTACTGCCGGTATGGGTGGTGGTACAGGTACAGGTGCAGCGCCGGTTATTGCTCAAATTTCTAAGGAATTAGGAGCATTGACAGTAGGGGTAGTAACTCGTCCGTTTACTTTTGAAGGACGTAAGCGTTCGACCCAAGCTGCGAGTGGAATTGCATCATTTAAGGAAAATGTTGATACTTTAATTGTAATCCCTAATGATAGATTGTTAGAAATTGTGGATAAAAACACACCAATGCTGGAAGCCTTCCGTGAGGCCGATAATGTACTTCGTCAAGGTGTACAAGGTATTTCTGATTTAATTGCCGTACCAGGCTTAATTAACCTTGATTTTGCAGATGTTAAAACAATTATGTCTAATCAGGGGTCTGCACTTATGGGTATCGGTATTGCTACAGGTGAAAACCGTGCTGCTGAGGCCGCTAAAAAAGCGATCTCAAGCCCGCTTCTAGAAACATCAATCGATGGTGCGCAAGGCGTTCTAATGAACATAACCGGTGGTATGAATTTAAGCTTGTATGAAGTTCAAGAAGCAGCTGATATCGTCGCATCTGCATCTGATGAAGAAGTAAATATGATTTTCGGTTCTGTCATTAATGAGAACTTAAAGGATGAAATTGTTGTAACTGTTATTGCTACAGGCTTTAAAGAAACTGTAGCTAATAAACCTATTCAAGCAAGCCGACCAAGTATGATGGGAAATCGTCCAAATGCCGTTCCAAATCGTAGTATGGCAAGAAAAGAGGAACCTGTTCAACCGGAGCAGCCACATCTAAATAATGCTGGCCAGTTTAGTGCAGAGGATACTTTAGATATCCCTACATTTCTACGTAACCGCAACCGTCATCGCTAAAATAATGAAGAACATTAAAAGCATGTACCTATATGGTATGTGCTTTTTTTGTTCTCAGTCCAGCTCCAGCACCCAGCGGCTAGCAAACTTCACACTCCTCCACTACGATAAGTCAACATCGACTCGTACCTCGCCGTGTTTCCTATATCTCATTGCGAAGTGCGCAAGTCTTGTACGTCGCTAAGCGGGTGCTTCCGCATCCTATATCGACAAATATCTAAAAAACATGTCAAAAACTCTATGTTAGAGACGTCATAGTATGACAGACTTCCAAAGAGGATGTGTATATACTAGTTTCATAGTACTTACAATTTGAAAGGGGAAAATTATTGACCATTTATCTGGACGTAATATGGTTATTAAACTTTTTCTTTGATTCATTCTTATTATTTTTAACTGCCATAATTTTAAAACGAAAAGTAAAGAAGTGGCGCATATTTTTAGGAGCATTAATAGGATCATCGATTGTTCTTTTTTATTTTACGCCGTATGGAGCAATCTCGTCACATCCTGTTATGAAATTGCTCTACTCTATACTTATTGTATATTCGGCATTTGGATTCCTGAAATTTCGTTACTTTATTAAAAATCTCGTAACTTTTTATTTTATTACATTTATGGTCGGAGGAGGAATGCTCGGGTTACACTATTTTTTTCAAACAGATATCGCATTCATAAATGGCGCACTCATGACACAATCAAGTGGATTTGGTGACCCGGTAAGCTGGATAACCGTATTAATTGGTTTTCCGCTCGTTTGGTATTTTTCAAAGCATAACATGGAAGAAATTGAGATGACCAAGATTAACTATGAACAACTTGTCAAGGTCCAAGTTAAAATTGGTGAGGATTATATGTATTTAAAGGGACTTATTGATAGTGGTAATCAACTATATGATCCAATCACGCAAACTCCTGTCATGATTCTAGAAACCGTGAGGGCAGCATCATGTTTTCCGGCAGCGCTCATTCAGCAATCCCAAAATCCGGAAGTGCTTGATTTTAGTACAATCGATCCAAGTTGGGCCAATCGTATTAGGGTTGTTCCATACCGTGCTGTGGGCCAAGAACATCAATTTTTACTTGCGATTAGACCAGATCAAGTAGTGATTATGAACAATGAAAAAGAAATTACAGTGAAGAAAGTATTAATTGGGTTAAGCCACACGACTCTGTCTTCAAACGGGGATTACGAATGCATCAACCATCCAAAGATGCTTACAAATACAAATATTTCTGCTTAACAACTTACTGGGGGGAAGGAAATTGGGAAAAATTAAAATCAAACTTACACTAATGTGGTACAAACTATTAATGAAATTTGGATTAAAAGCTGATGAAATTTATTATATCGGCGGAAAACAACCATAACCGCCACCCCTATCAAAAGAAGAGGAAGAGCATTTATTGGAAAAATTGCCGACGGGGGATAAGGCTGCTAAATCTATATTGATTGAAAGAAACCTGCGCTTAGTCGTTTATATTGCGAGAAAATTCGAAAATACCGGTATCAATATTGAGGATTTAATTAGTATTGGCACGATTGGCTTAATTAAAGCTGTAAATACATTTAATCCGGAGAAAAAAATAAAGCTTGCTACATATGCATCAAGATGTATTGAGAATGAAATTCTTATGTATTTACGGAGAAATAATAAAATCCGTTCAGAAGTATCCTTTGATGAGCCACTCAATATTGATTGGGATGGCAATGAATTATTGCTTTCCGACGTGTTAGGGACAGAGGAAGATATTATTACAAAGGATTTGGATGCAAGTATCGACAGAAATTTATTATTAAAATCATTGGAGCAATTAAATGATCGAGAAAAACAAATTATGGAGTTAAGGTTTGGCTTAATGGGCGGTGAGGAAAAAACACAGAAGGATGTAGCTGATATGCTTGGTATATCCCAGTCCTACATTTCGCGCCTTGAAAAACGGATTATTAAACGTTTACGGAAAGAATTCAATAAAATGGTTTGAAAATTCGGTCTACATTTCACTTTGAACTGAGTGCATAAAATTCCCTCTTGAGGAGATACTTTACTTGTACAGCATCCTCTCGGGTTAGGAGGGAAAGAATGACACGAAATAAAGTAGAAATTTGTGGTGTAGACACATCAAAGCTTCCAGTATTGAAGAATGAAGAAATGCGCAAATTGTTCCGTGAAATGCAAGGTGGGGACATTAGTGCAAGAGAGAAACTTGTTAATGGTAACTTACGTCTCGTTCTTAGTGTAATTCAGCGGTTCAACAACAGAGGGGAATATGTAGATGATCTGTTCCAGGTTGGCTGTATAGGCTTGATGAAATCAATTGATAACTTTGATTTAAGTCAAAACGTGAAATTTTCAACATATGCTGTACCAATGATAATTGGAGAAATACGCCGTTATTTGCGTGATAATAATCCGATTCGTGTTTCAAGGTCTTTAAGGGATATCGCTTATAAGGCATTACAAGTAAGAGAAAGATTAATGGGTATGACATCAAGAGAGCCGACAGCCGAAGATATTGCGAAGGAATTAGACGTTCCCCATGAAGAAATTGTCTTTGCATTAGATGCCATTCAAGATCCGGTTTCACTTTTTGAACCAATCTATAACGATGGTGGAGATCCAATCTATGTTATGGATCAATTAAGTGATGAAAAGAGCAAAGATCTTCAATGGATCGAAGAAATTGCACTAAAAGAAGGTATGAGACGCCTTAATGAAAGGGAAAAACTAATTTTAACAAAAAGATTTTTTCAAGGAAAAACCCAAATGGAAGTTGCTGAAGAAATTGGAATATCCCAAGCGCAAGTATCGCGTTTAGAGAAAGCAGCAATTAAACAAATGAATAAAAATATACAATGATTGGACTTGCATCAATGCAAGTCTTTTTTTTGGTTCACTTCAATCATAGTCCAAGCCTTTCATTTCATATATTTGTAGGGAAAGAGGTGGAGTGAACATTGCTTACGATAACTGATTTTCAAATTAAAGATGTTGTTAATGTTGCTGATGGTAAAAAATTAGGGAACATTACGGATTTAGATATAAATTTAGTAACAGGTAAAATCGATGCGATTATTATTCAAACTAGTTCAAAAATGATGGGGTTTTTCGGTAAAAATGATGAGATTGTAATACCATGGAGTAATATCGTAAAAGTTGGCACTGATGTTATTCTTGTTCGCTATTTTCGTACCAATTATCATGACGATGATGAAATTGAAGCTGAAGTAAAAGCCCCAAAAACTTTCTATTAGGTGATATTTCTCTTAATTTATATTGATGTTGTGGTAAAATATGAATAAAATACACTATATTTATTGGAAAGGGGCTCTTCGTGATAAAGGAATCATTTAAACTTCAAGAATCGGTTATGTTTATTGAATCATGGAACTCTCTAAATCGAAATATTGTTGCGGGCTTTTCTACACGTAATGGTGGATTTAGCAAAGGGCCTTTTCAGTCCATGAATCTAGGTTTACACGTCAATGATGCGCAGGAAGATGTTATTCGGAACAGGGAGAAGCTTTCCGAAATGATTGGGGCCCCTTTACATACGTGGATTTGCGCGGAACAAACTCATGGTGATAAAATTGCTAAAGTTTCTAAAGAAGATAAGGGGAAAGGTTCAACCCAAATGGAAACGGCGATAAAGGGTGTTGATGGGTTATATACAAGAGATCAAAACACTTTTCTATTCTCTGCCTATGCTGATTGCGTTCCATTGTATTTTTTTTCCATTTCCGCTGAAGATATTATAGGAGTAGCCCATGCTGGTTGGCGTGGAACGGCAGCCAATATAGGTGGTAAAATGATAGAGAAGTGGATTAGTGATGAAAATATCGCTGCACGGGATATAGTAGTTGGAATCGGTCCTTCCATCGGAAAATGCTGTTATGTTGTCGATGATTATGTAATGGAACAAATGGCTAATAACTTGGAGGGAGCGTTAACAACTAAAATTTATGAAAAAGTGTCAGATGGACAATATCGTCTTGATTTAAAAGCAGCTAATTATGAAATGATTAGAGCGGCAGGCGTCCTATCTGAACATATTGAAATATCCAACTACTGTACTAGCTGTTCTTCTGATTTGTTTTTCTCACACCGAAAGAGTCAAGGTAAAACAGGAAGAATGCTAAGCTTTATTGGTATGAAGGACGGAGGTTCAGGTTTTGACAGTTAAAGAGAAATTACAACTAATTAAAGACAATATCGCTGGGGTTTGCAGAAAAACTAACCGTGACCCAGCTGAAATCAAAATAATTGCTGTAACAAAATACGTATCAACCGAAACTGCAAAAAGTGCGATAGCTGCCGGAATCGAGCATATCGGTGAAAACCGTGATAGCGGCTTAAATCAAAAGTGGGAAGCAATTGGTGAACATGCCGTATGGCATTTTATTGGGACACTGCAAACGAGAAAGGTGAAAAATATTATCGATAAAGTCGATTATATTCATTCATTAGATCGTTTAAGCTTGGCTGAAGAAATTAATAAACGGGCTGATCATATCATTAAATGCTTTGTACAAGTAAATGCTGCTAATGAAGAAACAAAACAAGGATTATCAGTGGACGAAGTTGTTTCATTTGTAAAAGACCTGAAGGATTTCCCTAATATTAAGGTTGTAGGTCTTATGACAATGGCACCTTTTACCGAAGATGAAGTTGTTCTTCGGGAAACATTCTCTAAAGTTAAGAAACTGCAAAAAGATGTACAAGCTTTAAACCTTTCCTATGCACCGTGCGAAGAATTATCAATGGGAATGTCCAATGATTATAAAATAGCGATTGAAGAAGGAGCGACGATGATAAGAATCGGCACCTCTTTAGTCGGAAAGGAATTTTAGGGGGTGTAATGAATAATGAGCCTTAAGACGAAGTTTAGAACCTTTTTCGCCCTTGATGATGAAGAAGAATATATCGAAGAGCAAGCTCCAGTGGAAGAAGAGTATGAAGTCCCACGACGTGTAACAAGGTCATCAAAGCAAAATGTCGTCAGTCTACAAAGCATTCAGCAATCATCAAAGGTTATTTTATGCGAGCCCCGCATCTACGATGAGGTTCAAGAGATTGCCGACCATTTAAAGAATCGTAAGACTGTAGTTATTAATTTACAAAGAGTAACAACCGACCAAGGAATGCGAATAGTCGACTTTTTGAGCGGTACCGTTTATGCTATAGGTGGAGATATTAATAAACTAGGTGCAAATACGTTTATTTGTACACCGGAAAATGTTGATATAACAGGCTCTATTTCTGATATGGCAGAGGAAATGGGATCAATAGAGGACAGGTGGTGATGAAGTGGGAGTAATCGGAAGTATAATTTCACAACTGATTGGAATATATAGCTGGGCTATCATTATTTATATTTTTATGTCATGGTTTCCCGGAGCAAGGGAATCATCAATTGGACAATTTCTAGGAAGAATTGTAGAACCATTTTTGGAACCGTTCCGACGAATTATTCCTCCTTTAGGAATGATTGATATTTCGCCAATTGTAGCTATTTTTGTTTTAAGATTTGCTCAAGCGGGAGCAGTAAACTTGTTTCACTTTTTTGGGCTATAATTCATAAGCAGGGGTCTTTTATAAAGATCCCTGTTTTTAAATACAAAAAAAATAAAAAAGGTGAAAGAAATGTCAATTTATCAGCATTTTAGAAAGGAAGAACATGCTTTTATTGATCAAATCATCGAATGGCGGGAACAGGTTGCCCATGAGTATACATATAAGCTTCTTGATTTTTATGACCCTCGGGAGATCGACATTGTTCAAAGCATAATAGGCTCAAAAGAAGATGTAAAATGTGCTTTTTGGGGTGGATATGACCAGGCGGAACGGAAACGGGCAATCCTTTATCCGGAATATTACGACGTTCAGAATGATGATTTTGATATTGTTGTATTTTCAATAAATTTTCCTTCGAAGTTTGTTACACTAGATCATCGAAAAGTTCTTGGTTCAACAATGGGGTTGGGGTTAAAAAGGTCGAAATTTGGCGATATCATAATCGATAACGAAGTAGCGCAAATCATCGTAGCGGGCCAAGTTGCAGACTATGTAAGGCTTCATTTTAATCAAGTGGGAAAAACAAATATCACACTTGAACAAATTGGCTGTGAGAAAATAATTCCTCTGAATGAACAATGGCATGAGCATACGTGTACGGTATCCTCAATGCGGCTTGATGTTATTTTGGCAGAAGTGTTTAATCTCTCGAGAACAAAAGTATTGCCATACATACAAAATCAAATGGTAAAAGTGAATTGGAAGGTTACGGATGACCCCTCTTTTCTTTGTCACCAAGGTGATACATTATCGATGCGGACGTTTGGTCGATGCAAGATAAAAAGTATTGAAGGGCAAACAAAGAAAGAAAAATGGCGTATTGTTGTGGTAAAGGCGAAATAATAATTGAAAATGTTGCAGGAATTGAAGTAAATGTGTCGAAAAATATATAAATCATAACTTTGGATTTTTGACTAAATGTTGGAGGTGTCACCTATGCCATTAACACCATTAGATATTCATAATAAGGAATTTAGCCGTGGTTTTCGTGGGTATGATGAGGATGAAGTTAATGAATTTTTAGATCAAGTTATTAAAGATTACGAGATCATCATTCGTGAGAAAAAAGATCTTGAAGAAAAAGTGAAAGATTTAACAGAGAGATTAACCTATTTTTCTAATATTGAAGAAACTTTAAATAAATCAATAACAGTAGCGCAGGAAGCTGCCGAAGAAGTTAGAAGAAACGCGCAAACAGAATCAAAGTTGATCATTAAGGAAGCGGAGAAAAACGCTGACAGGATTATAAACGAGGCATTAAGTAAATCTCGCAGAATTGCGATTGAAATTGATGAACTGAAAAAGCAATCGAAAGTATTCCGCAATCGTTTCCGCATGTTAATCAAAGCTCAATTAGAAATGATTGAAAGCGATGATTGGGAGCATTTAATGCAATATAATGAGGAAGAGCCGGAAGAATTAACGGAATCTTAAAGAAAACTTGACGGAAGCAAAATGTTTGAATATAATTTGTATATTCTTATTTTTAAACGATGACAGGGACAGTAGTCTTTACAGATCACCACCAGCGAATCGAGGATAGTGCAAGCTCGATGGAAGAAGTAAAGAGGAAGATCACCCTTGAGTTCTTAAGCTGAAATGAAGTTAGCCAGTAAGCTTAGGCGTTTTATTCACGTTACGAATAGTAAAGCGAGCTAATTAATTCAAGTATAGGAACAATATACTTTTATTGCTAATTTGGGTGGTACCGCGGGAATACCTTCTCGTCCCTTTCTTGGGATTGAGAAGGTTTTTTTATTGAAAAAATTTATCAAAGTGTACACTATCTAGTTTCAGCGCCCAGCGACTCGTAAACTTCGCTCATCGCCCTACGATAAGTCAACATCGACTCAATTCTTTCGTCGTGTTTCCTTTATCTCAGTTGATGCGCTCCAGTTTATACGTCGCTGGACGGGCGCTTACACTTTAAAATTTAGGAGGATTTAATAATGGAATATAAAGATACGTTGCTTATGCCAAAAACAGAATTTCCGATGAGAGGCAATTTACCAAAACGCGAACCTGAAATCCAAGTGAAATGGGAAGAACAAAATATTTATAAAATGGTCCAAAAAAGAACGGAAGGACGTCCATTGTTCGTCCTGCACGATGGACCTCCATATGCTAATGGTGATATTCATATGGGTCATGCCCTTAATAAAATTATTAAGGATATCATTGTTCGCTTTAAATCAATGAGTGGCTATCATGCTCCGTACGTACCAGGCTGGGATACACATGGTTTGCCAATTGAAACAGCGTTGACTAAAAACAAAAAAGTAGACCGCAAAAAAATGAGTGTCGCTGAATTTAGAAAGCTTTGTGAAGAATATGCTTACGAGCAAGTGGACCGCCAGCGCGAACAATTTAAACGACTTGGTGTTAGAGGAGATTGGGAAAATCCTTATATTACTTTAACAAAGGGTTATGAAGCGCAGCAAATTAAAGTTTTTGGGGAAATGGCGAAAAAGGGTTATATTTATAAAGGGTTAAAGCCTGTTTATTGGTCACCATCATCTGAATCAGCTTTAGCTGAAGCAGAAATTGAATATCAAGATAAGCGTTCTGCTTCCATTTATGTAGCTTTTTCAGTTAAGGATGGCAAAGATGTCCTAGCAGGGGATGAAAAAATCATCATCTGGACAACAACACCTTGGACTATTCCGGCGAACCTCGGTATTTGTGTACATCCTGAGTTGGAATACAGCGTTGTTGAAGTTGATGGTGAAAAATATGTTCTAGCCTCTGCATTGTTGGAATCAGTTTCAAAAACGATTGAATGGGAAAATGTAAATGTTGTTAAAACTGTAAAAGGTGCAGAGCTTGAAAAGGTAGTAGCTCGTCATCCGTTCTATGAGCGTGATTCATTAGTAATGCTTGGTGAGCATGTCACGACAGATGCAGGTACAGGTTGCGTACACACTGCTCCTGGACATGGTGAAGATGACTTCTTAGTTGGTAAAAAGTATGGATTAGATGTATTAAATCCCGTTGATGATAAAGGATATTTTACAAGTCAAGCACCTGGCTTTGAGGACCTATTCTATGATGATGCGAA
>JAEWMK010000205.1 GCA_023457235.1 Bacillota bacterium | reverse complement strand
TTTTCCTTCAGCCCATGCAACCGTAAACGCAGCTTTTTGACTATGATTTCCTTTGATTGCCTCTTCCAACGCTTTTCTAAATTCATCCTTTGATAATAATTCTGCCATTTTCCATTCTCCTCTCAAGTCTCTTATTGTTTATTGTATTTTGTATACCGAAAGTTTAAAAATAAAACTCTATATTTTTTTCAAATATAGTAGTTTTCCGCTAAGTTGATCCGATAAAAACGACTGTGGTCTTTATTCTTTTTCAATACTTGGTATACCATCTGAGTTAATAGTACAAAATTTCAAACTGTTTGTAAACCCATTTTCTAAAGTTTTTTAATATTTTTAATATTTTTAATATTTAAATTTAAAAACTATAAAAATGGTGTTTATTTACCACATAAAAAGGGCGAAAAGGGTGGATATAACTAATCCAGCTATTACTGGTATAAACAACTTTCTCGCTAAATCTAATACAGGTACACCACAAAAACCAGCAACGGCGACTAAGGATGACCATGCAATGATCGTACCGCCACCAGTCCAAATTGTACTAACTTGACCTATAGCCGCTAATGTTCCGGCTTCCATTCCAACACCAGGTGCCATTGCACCAGATAATGCTCCTACTAAAGGTAAACCAGAGAATCCTGATCCATCTAACCCTGTAATGATTCCAACAGCTAGTATACCAAATGCAGTTAAAAATGCACTTTGTGGTATTGTATTTTGTGCAGATGCAACGAGATCAAATAAAAATGCCGGTTTTGGAACGTCTTCTCCCAGTGAAAGGATTGCACCTGTAAAATCAGAACTACCCAGGAAGAAGAAACCTGCAATTGGGATTACTGGCCCCATCGCTTTAAAAGCAAAAACAAAGCCTTCTGTAATATGATCACTAACCTTATCTAAAGCATGAATTTTCCTGAAAGCTACCGTTGATAAGATTAATAAAATGGACGCTACTCCGCCGATAAAGGCAGCTCCATCACCACCATTAAAAACACCCGAAGTATCTGGATTTAATTTCGTATAGAACATGAAAATCATCACAGCTAGCATTGATAGAGGTACAAACACCGCAAAGAATTTTGCCCATTTTTCGCGATTCTCTCCATCAATTCCTTGTCCTTCTACTGCAGCTGAAGCCTCTGCTTCAGCATCTTGTTGGCCTTGAAGGACTTTGAGCTCCATTTCTGCCAACTCACTATTCGGTTTCCGTAGTGTTTTGCGAACCATTACATAAGTGATTAGGAGAGCGATTCCTCCTGTAATTAATGAAAGAATCATAGCTTTATCAACAATGGCGGCTGTCTCTATCCCTGCTGCTTTAGCTGTAAGCATTGGAGCTACTTGAATTACGTAATCAGATGAAAGCGCCATCCCCTGACCTGCAATTGCTACAACCATCGCAGCTGACATTGCTGGTAATCCAGCACGGATAGCAACGGGAACTAACAAGGCACAAATTAATGGCACGGCAGGTGTTGGCCAGAAAAATAAGGAGATTACATAGGTTGTTACAAAGATGACGATGATTCCAATGTGTGCATTTTTAATGACTTTCTGAATTGGCAGTATCATTTTTTCATCTGCACCAAGTGCTCTTAATGAATTTAATAGAGCAACCATAAGGGTAATGATCAGAAAGATTGTAAATAATTCTTTAGCGGCCACTAAATTTGCATTAAATACAGCTTGAAAGCCGCCAATAAATGAACCTTTATATACCCATGCAATTAGGAAAGTTCCGATCAGTGTTGGTAATACAACACCTCGACGAAATAACATCGTCACAATTACGACAACCGTGATTATAGCATACAACCAATGAGCAGCAGTTAATTCCAAATAATACGCACCCCTTTTAGATTGAATTTACTTTTAATTGTAGGACTTCTTCAATTGAACTTGCCAAATTTTCCAAAGCTTCTTCCACAATTTCTTTGCCAATTTCATAGCTTGCTTTAGTGGCATCACCGATGCAGCCGTTTGCTGTCATTTCTTCATAACGGTAGAATCCTTGTAATGCCTGACCGGGACGCAGCTTTTTCCATCTCCCCTCTTCCTGGATCTCCCCCTTCGATAATTTCTCATGGCGGATTAACTGTGGAGCAAGATAATGAGCCTCAGAAACTTCCCTTTCACAGCTGTGACCAAACAATGTTGATTCAATATTTTTAGAAATGGCTTTTTTAGCGGAAGCTGTAGTTTTAGCAAAATAGATTTCTACTTCATGTTCTGTTGCTAATGTAGTAGCTGCTACATTTAAAGTAGACTGATTTCCGCCATGGGAATTCAAAAATAAAAATTTTTGTATACCATGGTGTTTTAATGAAGTAACCATATCTTCTAAAATAGCGATCAATGTTGTTGGTTTAAGTGTTATCGTTCCAGGGAAATTAATATGGTGACTCGAAACCCCCATATTTATTGTTGGTGTGATCAGAACATTTGGGAAAAGTCTTTCACCCAATTTTTTTGCCATTTCAGTAGCTAATACAGCATCACAACTCTCAACCATATGGGGGCCATGCTGCTCGTGGGCACCTATTGGAATAATGGCTAATTTTACCGTGTTTAAGGCATCTCTCACCTCCTCCCAAGTCATTTCAGTTAATAAATACTTATTCATTCTTTTCCCTCCATCATTTTGGAATATTGTATACCACTATAAAATAAAAAAAGCTATTTCGTTAGTTTAATAGAATCCTTTTCCTTCTTAATCTTTTCTGCAATATTTTCTTGGGTGATTTCAATATCTTCTCGAATAGTTAATTGACAGGTCAGGCGTATTCCATTATGAGCACTTTCACCCAGCATTCGCTCCTCTTTCCAATTTGGCGCACCCAATTGCTCCTCACCAGAAATGACCTCACAAGCACACTTTAAACATTTCCCCATCCCACAGCCATACTTTAATTTCGGAAACTGTTTTATTCCTGCCAAAACGACTAGATTAGAATTTTCTTTTACTTCCTGCTCAATGATTTCGCCATCAACATGCAATGTAACCCTTGGCATTCTTTAATCCCCTTTCAAAAAATTTTTTTGTCAAAACCATGAAATCCCTTACAAAATAGATTTTTCCTTGCTGACCCCACTATTTCTAACGAGGTTTACACTATTTTGTTATTAAAATGTATAAAAAGTTTATAAAACTATGATTTGATTATACAAAATTTTCAAAACATTTCAACTATAAACTTGAAAAAATAGAAAAAATTTATTAAGATGTTTATAGGTTGGTATACCAAATACCCGACTGGCAAATTAAAAGGAGGAGTTAATAATGGGGAAATACATTATCTTGACAAACAAACAAACATTTCAAACAAAGGTGGATTCAAATGGAATAAAACCGATTGAAACTTATAATTTTCATTTCTTTGATGAAATAAAAGCGAAGTATACAATAGCCGAAGTACTTGATGGAGATACTAAGATTTGCCTTTATGAAAAGTACGAAGGTAAAGAATATATAAATGAAATTAGAGTTAAATTCTTTGAAACATTTGATTCGATCGAAGCAGCTAGGGATGAATTAGGCGAGATTGTAAAAGCATCTGGAAATGGTGAAGACTCTAAACACACGAAGCTTGTAAAAAGTTAGTAAACAGATTAAAAAGACCTCGTCGTTAATGACAAGGTCTTTTTTGTAATCTCATATTAAAAGATTAAGGAGAATAAGGTAAACCATAACCAATAGCAAATATAAAACGGTAAATGGAGCGTTCCAATTCGAGATTTTGAATGGACTTTCATTAATAATCCCAGACATTAAGCCGATAGTTGCATTATACGGCCCCATTAAAAAGGCAGAAACAGCCCCACTAAGCATGGATACTGTTAGGATCTGTGGTGAAATCCCCAATTGAGTTGGATCTAAAGTTTCGGCTAGCAGTGCTAAAGCCACCGCTGGATGCAGCCCTGTGAAGGCTAAGATAAGCGGTATTACTGGTATCATTAATAAAAATACTTCTATTCCAACCAATCCTTTAAATGCAACAAACATTTCATTCAATCTATGATCAGCACCGGAAAATTGCATCGCTGAAATAAAAAAACCGGCCGATAAAAAAATAAAAAACTGATCTTTCATTTTATATAAATAGGTATTGGTATGAACTTTTAAGCCAGTGAAAAATTCCCTTTCTTTTTTTAACAACAATGACCAACATAAGGAAAACGGTATAACCAACAAAGCCACTAAAATTAAAAAACTGAGATGAAAGACAAAATCAAAAATGGCAATACATATATTAAAAATAAGAATAGCCACTAGGATTTGACCAATCCTTTTTGGACTACTAAACGTTTTTCCGTTTTCTTCGATGGTTGCTGCAATCTCGTTAGCGGAGCCGCTCCCTCCTACCTTTACACTCCCCGATTTAGATGCGGCTCTTCCCGCCAAAAACCAATCTAGTAATAGACCTGCAATACTTAGCGGCAATAAGTATGGAAGCATCGTACTCCAGCTTACACCTGTCATTTCAATAACTATACCAACAATCGGGGTCACTGGCGCCCACAACAATGGCATAGCAAAACCGCGTGTAATCGCCCGACTCAAAAATCTCCCTGGAGTTTTCAATGAGAATACCTGTAAAGCAGGCTTCATCGAATGATAGGTCATTGGCAACGTCGCAAGATTCATAAAAATACTTAAGAAATACGAAATTCCTGAAGTCAGCATATAGAGATGCCCGGAATTTTTTAGCTTTCTATTTACTAATTCTTGTATGCCACCAGCATAATTCCCGATTTGAATCGGAATTGCCAATATCGGAATAATAGAAAACAAGGTTAAAAGATTAAGCATTGGTCCAAATGATAGGATGTAAGTTTGCCAGCTTGCCCCACTAATAAATAACATCAATGCACCAATTAGTAAAAAAATCATTCCTAAGATTTTCACAAAACGTTTTACATAGAATACAGTCGATACAATAATAACCATACAAAGGATCGATACTACATATGGAATTTGCATATTAGGGAAGATTTCTGTTAGTACATAAAGGAATAATGTAATAATGAATAAGTATTTTATCATTCGCACCACCACTTTTCTTATCAAATGTATTGGTAATTATACCCTATTTCAACGCCGTTTGGTATACAATATTTTTATTATTCAGCCATTTCTTTTATTCTTCTTTTTCTTAAACTCCAACTACATTAACCTAAATGGAAATTTATGAATAATATTTGATGATTTAATTTATTTTAGGTTATTCAATCTATCTTGGTATACCAAACAAATGAAAGTTTATCTATTTCGACATGAAAACCCTTTCATCATTGGTATTTGGTATACAATTTTATTGACTTCCTTAAAATATGGATTATAATTAAGTTATAGAAAATAAAAAGAATTTTAATAATTTAGGGGGATGATTCCTAATGATGAATTATCTTTTTGGTAAAAAGGCAGAATTAATGGCACAAAAGAAATTTTTACAAATCAAAAAAGCACTTTTCATCAAATAGTCTTTCTTAATAAAACAGCAGGGATTCTACTTCCCTGCTGTTTGTTTATTCATTTTCTGAAATTGCCTTACATAACTCATTCATTAATTCTTCTGAGGCCATCGTTTGATCCCCGCCTCCTTGAGCAACGGAATCACTGCCTCCACCTTTACCATTTATCATCGGCAAAATTTGTTTTATTGCATTATTCATATTGATTTTTACATCTTTACTTCTTGCGCAAACGAGTTGAATCTTGTTGTCCTGTTCATTTATTAATAAGACAACGATATTATCTGTGTTGGCAACAATCGTTTTCCCCAATTGCTGCAATTCTGCCATTGACCGATTGGTAAAGATCACTTTCACCAATTTATGCTTGTTAAACTCCTTTGCCCCATTAATCAATTGGTTAGCTTCAAGTTCGAGTAGTTTCATTTTCAACTCGGCAATTGTTTTATCTAGTTCCTTAGAATTTTCTAATACACGGTTGGCTGCTTCCACTAATTTTTCCTGAGGTGCACTTAAAATCGTCATTAGACCTTGAATGATCTTATGTTTTTCATGAAACTGCTGGATTACCCTATTTCCGCAAACAAAGTAAACACGAATATTTTTCTTTTGTTTTTCCCAATGCAAAATTTTAATGGAACTTACTTCCCCAGTTGACTTAGGATGTGTCCCGCCACAGCCGTTATAATCAAAATCGGGAATAATCACAAGACGTATGTTTTCTGATACAGACAATTCTTTTCTTAAAGAATAACTTTCAAGCTCATTTTCTGTTACCCACTTTGCTTCAATCGGCCGATTGTCAAGAATGATACTGTTTGCTATTTTCTCCGCTTGCAAGGCTTCCTCTTCCGTGAGGTTGGTTGTCTCGATATCAATCGTACAAATTTCCTTTCCTAAATGGAAGCTCACCGTTTTATAGCCAAAAAGATGATCAAATGCAGCTGATAAAATATGCTGTCCTGAATGCTGCTGCATATGATCGAAGCGTCGGTCCCAGTCGATCTCGCAAACACATTCGTTTTGCTCTACCATTGGTTTTTCGATATAATGTCGAATTTCACCATCAACTTCCTCGACATCGATAACCTTAACATTATTGATCGTACCAGCATCATAAGGTTGTCCCCCACCGGTTGGATAAAAAGCGGTTTGATCTAATACAGCATAAAAACGGCCTTGTTCATCTTTTTCTGATTTTTGAAGGCTGGCAGTAAATGAGCGTATGTATTGATTTTGGTAATATAATTTTTCCGTTGCCATATCTAAAAATTCTCCTTTATTCCATTGGGATTTTACATCTTGATTCAGAAAACTTTCCAACAGACTAATTATAGAAAAAAATGTTATTTTAGTGAAGTTTCAGTGCAGGAATGTATAATTTTCTGTCGAATCTTTTATTCTGTTATTTTTTACAAAAAAGTTTAACGGAGGATTTAATGAAAACGAAGATCAAATTTGGATTAATTTTTCTTGCTACTATAGTTCTTACATTAATTACAGGTTTCATCTTGTCCCCTCTTTCATATTTTTTTTATGTAATAGCGTTTGCCACTGGTATTAATTTTGTCCCTGTCTTACTGTTTTTCATCGCGTTTTGCATTTCTATGCTTCTATCAAAGAGGTTATTAAATGTAATGGATAAGAGTAAAAGACTGATTTCGAGCGGCATAACAGCTATTATTGTAACACTATGTATTTTTCAAATTCCGACTTTGATGCAAGCCAACTATAGTTTAAAAGCAGGCTTACCGTTATCCTTAGATGGAAAACAAGAAGAGATGAGCAATTATCTTCAAAACAAGTACCCGAATATTGAATTTGAAGATGGCTTCGTCTATAAGCATCGTAAAGAGAATGCCTACTCATCGATATTCTTTCTGACGAATGACCCAAGCTTAGGAATCGTTGTAACTATAAAAGAGGATGGATCCTATAGCGATTCCTATCTACCTGACTTTTTCGCAGCTAGGCAGACGATGATTAATATTATGGAAGAAACTTTTCCAGATAATCCTCTTAATTCTTATATAACCTTTGCGGTGACACAAGTTAGAGTCAATGCAGCAGGCGTTTTCGATGGTTCTTTTGGTGCGGATGCAATAAAAGTAAAGAACTCATGGTCTGAAGAAGAGGTTTTAACCTCATTTTTGGATGTGGCCAAAGTGTATAGAAGTATTCCGTTAGAAGAATTAGATTCCAATATTTTTCCAGAAGACATGGCAATGTTTATTTATTTTTATGAGTCTAATAATTCAATTGATGTGAATAAGCTAGTAAATAATAAATATGGAAAGCTGAGTGGCCTCGTAAGTGAACATGAGAGAAAATTTTATCAGGGAGACCTTGAGGAAGCAGGTGCATTATTAAAATTCTCAGTTCGTGTACCTTATGGGAAATTACTTGAATTAAATACTGTTGAGGATGTAAAAGATTATATGACCGTGCATTAATACTTAGATACAATACAAAAAAGTAGCTGTTCCTATCCCTTAATTTGGGACTAGGAAAGCTACTTTTATTACTATTTTTGTTAGCTATGAATTGATCTAGGCTTTTTAAAAAGGATATTTGCGTTCACCTTTTTGGACGGAAATCCATTTCATCGTTGTAAATTCTTCCAGTGCCCATTCTCCATTATATCGACCAAGACCTGAATTTTTTTCTCCACCAAACGGAACATTAGGCTCATCATTTACTGTTTGATCATTTACATGTGTCATTCCACTTTCAATTTGTTGGGCAAATTCAATGCCTTTATCCAGATCACTTGTAAATACAGCTGAACTCAAACCGAATTCAGTGCTATTCGCTAATTTAAGAGCCTCTTCCTCAGTTTTAAATGGGATGATTGAAACAACAGGACCAAATATTTCACTTTGCGCAATTGTCATGGCATTATTTACATCCGTAATAACAAATGGCGTTAATACGTTGCCCTCACGTTTTCCTTCAAGCGCCACATTTGCTCCTTCTTTCTTTGCTGTTTCCACTAGAGAAAGAATTTTATTAATATGTTTTTCATTAATAATTGGTCCTACTATAACTTCTGGATTTTTCGGATCACCGTATGGCAGCTTTGATGCTTTATCAATATATTTAGCCACGAACTCATCGTAAATAAAGCGATCAACAAAAATTCGATTTATACTCATACAAATTTGACCTTGATGTAAATATCCTCCGAAAATTGCCGCATTTACCGCAGCATCCACATTGGCATCTTTTAAGACAACAAATGGATTGTTTCCTCCCAATTCGAGTGCGACTCTTTTTAAGTTTTTTCCGGCTACGGACCCAACATGTTGACCAGCAGGTGTAGACCCGGTAAATGAAATAATTTTAGGAATAGGATGTTCAATAAAATAATCTCCGATTTCATTTCTATTCGTTAACACTAAGTTTAAAACACCTTTTGGTAATCCTGCCAGTTCGAAAATTTTTGAAATAATAGCCCCACCAGATATTCCTGTTTGAATATCTGGTTTGTGTACCACTGCATTACCGGTTGCAATCGCAGGCGCAATTGATCTCATCGCCAAATGAAAAGGAAAGTTAAAAGGAGAAATAATTCCAACTACTCCTGCCGCTTTTCGATGTATTTGATTTTCCTTTCCTGGAAAATGAGATTGAACCGTAACCGGCTCCATACGCTCAGGGAATGAGCAAGCTTCATTCATAATTCCTAAAGCAGCACCAACTTCTATATTTGCCTTTAATGTTGAACTACCTGATTCCCGAATCAATATATCTATAACTTCGCTTTTATTATCTTCTAAGAGTTTCATAGCATTCCGTAAAACTTTGATTTTTTCTTCCTTTGATGTATCAGCCCACTGCTTTTGGGCTTTTTTTGCAGTCTGATAGGCTTCATCAACATCTTCTTTACTCGCCATTCTAACTTCAGCTATTAAGCTATTATCAAATGGATCTTCAATTCTGTAAGTAGTATTTGATTTTCCTTCTCTCCATTCACCACCAATAAACTGTTTATTCACATCAATAAAAACTGTTGCGTTTGTGATCATTATCATCAACCTCCAATTTGATTTAATATAAAATCTATGAATCTTTAAATATCCTCATCTTCTATAATGTTGCTAGTCTTACGACAAAAATCGCTGACTGTCCTTTTCGTAGTGCTTCCATGGCCTGCAATAACGATTCTCTAACCTCTCTTGCCTCTTTAACTGTCTTAGCAAATGCACCACCTGCCGCTTCACCAATTTTGGCTAAATCTGAAATCGGATCAAAGTTTACAAAGAATTCGTTTTGTTCACTCGCTACTCCATTGGGATGGACCCCAAGCGTTGATAGCTTAGGAGATTTCCAACCACCATTGTTATAGATAACTGTTAGGAATGGTGTATTATATTTTCTTGCCATCCAATGAACTGAAGAAGGTACACTAAACATAAAGGATCCATCACCAGTCAAACTAATAATGGTCTTTTCTTTTTCAGCAAGTTTGGCACCAATTGCTGCTCCGCCATTCCATCCAAGTGAGCCTGCTCCACTGCCTATAATGGAACCTGGTCTAGTTGCTTGAATGTGTTTATAAATGGTATCGTAGTTTGAAATCCCTTCATTGATAATAATGGTGTTTTCATCCACCAGCTCCCTTATACAGGCAGTGAGATATTCTGGTGTAATCCTATCTTCTCTGTATTCTTCTTTCATTCTCCAACTATCACGTTGTTGGTTATGAATATTAGAAAATTTGATTTTTCTCTCCCTTACTTGATTTTCATCAATATCTATATTAGCAATAGAATTATTTAGTTGGGATAAAGCAGTAAAGGCATCAGCTTTAAAAAATTGAATAGCAGGAATGTACCATAAAGGCATTTCTTCTTTTAAAGGATCCACATCAATATAGTAAATTTTACATTCACTTGATGGTTTATTTTTCGTTGGAATCCATGGTACATCACTGTCTACTACTAAAACTAAATCCGCTTGAGCCAGTATCTCGTTTTGTTCGGGATCATTCCACTGATATCCACAATGCATTGGATTATTAGTTGGGAAGTTCATATAATTTGGCACAGATTCAATAACTGGAATTGATAATTTATCACATAGTTTAACAAGCTCTTCAACTGCTCGTGGGTTTCGACCCAAATAAGAGGTAACCACTAATGGATTATCCGCATGAATTAAATCTTCCACGACTTGTTGAACCCCACTTAGCGGTAACCCCATTGGAGCAATAGGGCTCCAATGGTCAATTTTTATTTCCACACTGTCTGTTTCTTCTTCCATTACTTCACGTGGACCTACAAGGTAAACTGGTCCTTTGGGATC
Organism: Bacillota bacterium; assembly: GCA_023457235.1. Taxonomy (GTDB): domain Bacteria; phylum Bacillota; class Bacilli; order Bacillales; family Bacillaceae_J; genus Schinkia. The sequence continues at coordinate 5,977 of JAEWMK010000205.1, read as the reverse complement.
ACTCTTCGCAATTTGAAGTGCTCGATGAACGAGTTGTTTCACGTTCTTTCCAGTTCTGATTTCATTATCATATTTTGTATAGCCTCTAATAATACCACGCTGATCATGAACATCTTGAATCCAATGAATGAATTCATTTCGGCTACCTATAAGCTCCCCTTCCTGTGTATAGGGGGATGAACCCGCAAAAATTAAGACAGGGACTCTACCCTTTGCAGCATTATGCACAGCTCCACCAAGGTTTTGTGTTCCACACTCTACATGAACAACAACTGCTTGCGGTTCACCCGAAATTTGTGCATATCCAGTAGCTGCACTGAGTGCAACCATTTCATGGGGACATGTAATTACTTCAGGGAGCGCTAAATTTTCTTTTCGAGCCTCTGCTAAAGCTTCAATCATTGCAGGATGATCGCTTCCCAGATTGGCAAATATATAGGAAACACCCGCTTCCTCTAGAGCCTCCAAAAAGGCGGTACTGGTTGTATATCTTTTCACCATGTAATTTTCTCTCCGTTTCTAGAATTAGTTAGCTCTCTTTTACAAGAGTGCGCTCCGCTACCTCCTCATCTATTTCAATTCCCAACCCAGGACTTTCAATCGCAAGTAGATGTATACCATCGTCTTTTCTAACTTGTTGGATTTTTGGACCTTTTAGCAGTGTATTTTGGAAAGTTGAGCGATCAGGTGTAAAATATTCAATCCACTTAACATTTGGTAAACCAACAGCTAATGGAAGATGAACTTGTTGCAAATTCCAAGGTGAAACTGGAAAATTATAAGTAGCAGCAAAATTATAAATTTTCAACCACTCTGTAATACCACCTGTTGCACTTGCGTTAGGTTGAATAATATCCAAAGCCTTCATATCCATGAGTTGTCTAAACTCATTGAAACTAGAGTTTTGTTCTCCTCCTGCGATAAATACGGAACCTGCACGCTCTTTTATTCTTACATATCCTGATAAATCTTCAGGTGCCACCGGCTCTTCTAACCAATAAATATTATATAGTTCCCATTCTTTTAGCTTTTGGATTGCGGTGTCGGTATCCCATGTTCCATTAATATCCACCATTAGCTTAACATCAGGACCGATAGCTTCTCGAACAGCAGCTACTCTTTTTGTCGCCTCATCTAAAGAAACCGCGGAGCTTCCACAGCGAATTTTCACGGCTGTATGACCTTCCTCAACATATTTAGCCGCTCTTTCACCAAGTTTATCTGGCGGGAGTTGTTGACCGACATTTGCATATGTCGGAACGCTTGGTCGAGTATTTCCAAAAAGGTCAGACAATGGTGTATTAAGTAGTTTTCCTTTTATATCCCATAGTGCAAAGTCAACAGCAGCAATACAATCACGAATCATTCCACGCATTCCGATCCGCCACGGAGCATCAAACATCTTCTTCCAAATTCTCTCCGTATGTAAAGGATTCTCTCCTACTACTACATTTTTTAGGTTGCGTCTTAAAAGTGTAGCAGCAAGATCCCCTACAACACCGTGGTTAAAAATCGGTGTACCAATAAAACTTCTTCCTGTAATTCCTTGATCTGTATGGACTTCTACAATGATTAATTCATGGCCGACGGAATGTGCCATGTCTGATTCCTGCATTTGCAAATATCGGTTAACTGATAAATCTATAATTTTCATTTTTTTATTCCATCCTCTTTTTTTAAGATTTTTCAATAATTTGTTATTGATGAATAGGCATGTTCTTTTTTATATTATCCGCTGAATTTTTTAGTTCGTTATATTCCTCTTCCTGAAGGTTCCACTCTTGAACCTCTATTAATCCTTCCTTATTGATTAACAGAGGCACACCAATACTTACGTTGCTCAGACCATATTCTCCAGTCAAAATTGCGGATCCTAATATAGATGTAGATTTTGTATCTACTAATCCCATCGCTATTTCGGTAAGGCCGATTGCAGAAGTCCAACCTGTCGTTCTATTAATCTTTAAATCATTAAACTGAACAAACCAGCTTTTAATTTTATGATTAACTAGTTCTTTAAGTTCATTTTTAAAATTCAAACTTTCACCATTAAGTAAAACCTTGGAATAAACAGGCACCTGTGAGCCCCCATGTTCACCCAGAACAGGGCTAAATAGTTTATCATTACTTGCCAGCCCTAAAACATCTCTGATAGCCCACTCAAACCTTTTGCTATCATTTAAGTTGTAACCAAATAGTTTATGTCTTTCAAACTTGAATCTTGTGTGTAAATAGTGATTCAAAATATCTGTCGGATTTGTAGCGGTTACAATTATGGCATTTGGTGCATATTTCTTAATTTCTACTCCGATTTCATCTATCACTTTTAAATTACCTTCTAAAAAGGCAAGGCGTGAGGAAACATTTTGATTTGGAATACTGGCCGTAATAAATACAGCATGTGATCCTTTCAAATCCTCCATATCTCCTGAATACAATCGGGTTTTGGTTTGACCAACTAACGCATTTTCCATATCCATAATGTGATTTATGACTAGATTTTTGTTTTTATCTATTAAGCAAATCTCATCAAAAATACCCTTAAACGCAAGCATAAATCCAAAGGAAGATCCAAGTGTTCCTCCCCCTCCAATAATAGATATTTTACTCATCCTTTATCCCCCTTCTAATCTATCGTTTTAACCTAATCGATAAGGAGTTAGCTATTTTAATTTAGCTGTGAAATCCTCTACTTCTCTTTGGAGGAATTCATTATATTCACCCGCATTTAACCAGCCATCTTTCAAATGAAGGAAATTTTCTTCTGCAAACTTTTGATAACGTTCGCTGCTGATTGCCTTTTTCAAAGCATCCTCAAGTACCTGCTTTATTTCGTCTGGTGTATCTTTGTGAATTAAAAAGCCTCTTGACATACCAGTTGTAACATCCCAACCATTTTCAACTGTAGTAGGTACATCAGGTAATTGCTCTAAACGGTCTTTTCTAAAAATAATGCTTGCTTCCAATTTCCCGTCCTCGACTACCGCTATATTTGGTCCAATTTCATCAATTACTAAATCAATATGACCGCCAAGGACAGCTGCCGCCATTTTCCCTGCATCCTCATACGGTGTATAGTTAAGATCAATTCCTGCAATTTCTTCAAACTTTGCAACTGTTAATTCATCTAAGCCATCAGACCCCGTTCCGCCAATAACAATTTGGCCCGGCTTTTCCTTTGCAGCAGCGATTAAAGCGTGAATATCCGAATACTCGCTACCTGCTTGTACTAAAAACGCATACGTATCTTCGTGAATTCTGGCTAATGCATCAAATTCTTCTAAAAAGTTAGGTGTTTTTCCAGCCGCAATATTAATTTGAAAATCCGATGTAGTCGGCATAATTGTATAACCATCAGCTGGTGCACCTGCAAGTGCCTGACTCGCTACCGCCCCAGCGGCTCCAGGTTGATTCACGACATTGACAGGTGTGTCTAATAACTCGCTTAACTCTCTAGCAATTGCTCGTGAAAAAGTATCCGTACCTCCACCGGGACCGCCACCGGCAATAATTTCAATTGCTCGTTTCGGATAATCTAATTCTTTCTTTTTTTCTACTTCCTCAGACGATTGATTACTACTATCTTCTGTTTGAGTGTTACCTGAAGACTGATTACTACTATTACACCCAACTAGACTGAATACAATTAATGCTAAAGCTATAAAACTAACTTTTTTCCTAATCATTAACATATACCCCCTATTTTTTACAATTAGTAAACTTTTTTAAGCACTCTTTTCTGCATTAATAGCTGTTTTTTGGGATTTAAAAAGCTTCTTAATCAATGGATATAAAATCGAAATTATCGCTAAAGAAAGTAAAATACCGCTTATAGGTCTTGTAAAAAAAACCGTGTAATCGCCATTCGCAATTTGCAAACTACGACGGAATTCCTCCTCAGCCATTGGTCCAAGAACAATGCCCAAAATAATGGTCGCAATCGGAAATCTAATTTTTTCTAGGTAGAACCCAAGTACACCAAATATAATCATGATCCAAACATCAAACATGGAATTACGATTTGCAAACGTTCCCAAAAAGCAAAAAACTAAAATTAAAGGCCCAAGAATGCTATACGGTACTTTCAATGTATGTTGGAACACGGATATAAACGGCTTAGCTAAAAATAAAATGGATACATTTACAAGTAATAAGCCTACAAAAATCGTATATACTAAATTACTCTCCGTGTTTAACAGCATTGGTCCAGGCTGTAATCCATGTAAGACAAAAGCCCCTAAAATAACTGCAGTAGTAGCACTTCCAGGAATGCCTAACGCCAATAATGGTACCATTGCACCCATTGCAGCACTGTTATTAGCCGATTCCGGTGCGGCAATTCCTTCGGGAGTACCTGTTCCAAATTTTTCAGGTGTCTTTGACCAACGTACGGCTTCACTATAACTTAAAATCGAGGCGGTTGTTGCACCTACACCAGGTAAAATCCCAATAAATGTTCCTAGTAAAGATGAACGCCCAATAGTCATTGCAATTTGTTTAAATATTTTCTTTTCAAAAATTTTCGTCTTTACGTTTTGGATTTTTTCTTGAATCTTATTATCCTCTCTTGATTTACTTAGCACTTCAGAAATCGCAAATAAACCAATTAAGATAGGAATAAAGCTAATTCCAGACATTATATTTATTGAACCAAAAGTGAATCGTTCAGTACCCGTAAGTGGGTCGATTCCGATTGTTGCTATAAATAATCCAAATAGAACTCCGATCAAACCTCTTAAAAGATCACCACCACTTAACGAAGCCACAACAGTTAATCCCAAAACAGCCAACGCAAAATACTCCGGTGATGAAAATTTCAAAGCGAAGTTTGCAAGTAGCGGTGTTAAGACAATTAAAAATATCGTCCCAATAACCCCCCCAATAGCAGAACTTATAACACTAATACCCATTGCTCTTCCTGCTTTACCTTTTTTTGCCATCGGATATCCATCAAGTACGGTTGCAATTGCTTCTGGGGCACCTGGTGTTCTAAATAAAATAGCACTAATACTCCCAGAGTAAACAGCCGCAGCGTAGATCGCTGTTAGTAATAAAAATACCGGAATTGTATCCATTCCATAAGTAACAGGCAGCAGAATAAGAACTAACATAGCTCCACTTATTCCTGGAGTGGCTCCACCTAGAAATCCAATTAAAACTGCTAATAAAAGGATAAACAGGTGAATTGGTTGCATTACGTTTAGCAATCCTTGATATAACGCCTCTAACATACAATCACCTCCTAGTGTTCAATCATTTTTTTAATAAAATAGAAGACTGATTTCTCTAAACAACCACCAACCTCGTGGCAATGGCATTTGCAATACTATGGTAAACAAATAAATAAAGAATAATGAACTTACAACAGAAGTAACCACTAGATTTAGTTTTCGTTTCATACCAAACAACCACGCTAAGGAAAGGAGCAGTAAGAATGAAGCAAAGAGAAAGCCAATAATCGGAACAACTATTGCATATAGTACAAGAATTCCTGTTACGATATAATGATTCTTGGACAAATGGTTCGGTTTTACATCTTTTGACATCTCAGTATGATCACCCTCAATGTTTGTCTTTATTGCTGCTGTTTCTTTCTTTTTTTGTAAGATTGTTCGCAACAATAACGTAAGGCCAAGAATAAACATCAATACTAGAATAGTACTTGGCCAACCTCCAGGCCCTATTTTTTCAGCATCCTCTGGTGACGGAAGAGTCATAGAATAAATAAAAAAAAATGCCGAAAAAGCAATGGTAATTAGAGAAATCACAAAATTAGAATTCATCGTAATTATTCACCTCCTTAGCCACTTATTTGAAAATAGCTTAATCGCTTACCTTTATTTTAATTTTTAGATTGTTCAAAATAAATTTGAAATTAATTACTTTTACTATAAAAAAGTATAAAAAATAAGGGCTAATGACAAAAGGCATTATCCGTTAAATGATTATTGGTCGTTATCCAACCATCACCTAATAG
>JAEWMK010000204.1 GCA_023457235.1 Bacillota bacterium | reverse complement strand
AAAACGGGGGGCTTCTGTCCGAACTTGGGGTATCTTCGGACTCAATTTAGGAAAACGGGGGGCTTCTGTCCGAACTTGGGATAACTTCGGACTCAATTTAGGAAAACGGAGTTCTTCTGTCCGAATCTGGGGTATCTTCGGACTCAATCTGGGAAAACAGGGTTCTTCTGTCCGTACCCGGAGTATCTTCGGACTCAATCTGGGAAAACAGGGTTCTTCTGTCCGAACCTGGGGTATCTTCGGACTCAACTCACAAAAAATGGTTGGATGTGTCCGAACACGTTTTCCGTATACGCTCATTGTTTCCATGTACGTAGGCCCCGACCCCAACTTTCACCCTAGCCCCTCAAATCTGTTCCCAAATATACAAAATTCAACCCCATCAAAATTGCCAAATGTTGTATGATAAAAGTAGGATTACAACACCCGGAGGTGCCTACATTGCTTGGAAAAAGAATCAAACATGCCGGGCGATATCAAGAAATCGTGAATGCTTTTTTACGTAACGGCTTCAGTTACTTTGTATATCGGCTCGGCCTTTCAAACCAAATTTCATCAAAAAAACAGCAGGAATCTGAAAAACTTATGAACAAGCAAACGGTTGGCGTGAAGCTTCGTAATATTTTGCAAGGACTAGGACCAACTTTTATTAAGCTTGGACAAATTGCCAGCACCCGTCGCGACCTCATTCCTAAGGAAATCGCACGAGAGCTTGAGCAGTTGCAGGATAATGTTGTATCGTTCCCTTTTGAGCAGGTTCGAGAAATCATCGAGAAAGAACTGGGCGATACCTTAGAAAATCTTTTTCAAGATTTTAGCGACGTGCCGATTGTCGAAACCGATTTGGAAATCCTCGATGATTTAGCAAGAGGCATGGAATCAAAGATTTCTTGGGCTAAAACCTATGAAATTCGCAAAAGAATCAACGAGTTTGCGAAAACTTTGCGTGCTGAGCTTGATTATTTTATTGAAGGCAGAAATTGTGAACGAATTGCCCAACAGTTTAACTTTCAACCTGAAATTCAGATTCCCCAGGTTCATTGGAAGTATACTACTAAAAAAGTTTTGACGCTGGATTTTGTCCAGGGAATCAAGGTTAGCAACATTGAAAAGCTTGAGGCCGAGGGCTATGATCGCAGGCTGATTGCTGATCGAATTACCCAATCCATGCTTCAGCAAATTTTTATCGAAGGCTTTTTTCATGGGGACCCGCATCCGGGCAACATCTATATATTACCTGAAAATCGGATTGCCTATTTAGACTTTGGCATGGTGGGCCGACTGAATGATGATACAAAATTCCACTTTTCCTCCATGATCATTCATTTGCAGCGCGGCAACACGGACGGGCTTATTAAGGCGATTTCATCGATGGGCATGCTTTCGAAAGAAACGGATATGACTTCATTTTATAATGAAATCGATAAACTGGTCATGAAATATTACGATATTTCTTTTAGCAAGCTTCGTCTCGGTGAAGCCATCAATGATTTGTTGGCCGTTATCTATCATCATCGGATCCAAATCCCTTCTGATCTAACGTTTCTGGCAAAAACGCTGATTGTGCTCGAGGGCATTATTGAAAATCTGGATCCGGAGTTCAGCATCATGAAAGCGGCCGAGCCGTTTGGTGAAAAGCTGTTCTTCCTCCACTACGAACCAACTACTATTTTAAAAAAATCATGGAGACAATGGACCGAAAATGCTCATTTTTTATCACAGGTTCCTAAGAATTTAAGAGATCTATCCAAAACGATTCAAAATGGGGATTTACATTTTAAAATTAGCGTGCCTGAACTCCAACTTTTTTTACAAAGGCTTGATAAAATAAGCAACCGACTCGCTTTTAGTATTATTCTTTTAGCCTTTAGCATTTTAATGGTCGGTCTCATCGTTGGTTCAGCGATTGCCGATCAAGCCAATCTTTTATGGCAAATACCGGTGATTGAAATTGGTTCAATTGTTGCCACACTTATGTTTTTGTTTATTATTTATTCAATTTATAAATCGGGACGGCTATAGAGACTCTATTTTTTTATTAAAAATAATAGTGGGCAGGAAATTCACAACAAGGGATTTCCTGCTTATTTTTTTGAACTTGCAAGATTCTTTCCTCTTTCTTTATGAAAGTTACTAATATTTGTACATAGATTTCAATATTCTGTCATAACTTTATTAACACTTTGTGAACAACTTCACAATATACTATTAGAATATTATAAACCGTGGTAATCTTATTCATGTAAAGAACATTAATAAATCTCGAAAGGATGGAAACATCATGATTAATAAATGGTTAAGAGAAAGTAATGTATCAGCAGGTATTTTAACAATTATTCGTATATATTGGGGCTGGGCTTTCTTTACAGCAGGTCTCGGCAAAATAACTGGAGGTTTTGACGCAAGTGGTTTCTTAAAAGGAGCCATTGCAAATCCAGTGGCCACTCATGGTGAAGTCGTTTACGGTTGGTATAATTCATTTTTAGAGGGTGTTGCACTACCTAACATCGGCTTGTTCAACGTGCTTGTTCCTTGGGGAGAAACATTAGTTGGTTTAGGGCTTATGCTTGGATGCTTAACTACTGCAGCTGCCTTTTTCGGAATGGTGATGAACTTCTCATTCCTATTAGCTGGCACAGTTTCTCACAACCCTACTGATATTTTAATGGGCCTAATTATCGCAGCAGCCGGTTATAATGCTGGTAAATTTGGGTTAGACCGCTTTGTATTGCCTTTCTTACGCAAAATGTTTAACAAAGAAGGTCACAAAGCAGAAAAACACGCTGCACCTCATTCAGCTTAATAATTCAAAAATTAATTCTAAAAAATATAGGGCTTGGAGCATATGTTCCAGGTCCTTTTTAATGTTAATTAATATATAAGTAAAAGGAGCTTCCGAATTGGAACCTCCTATTTTATATTTTATTAGCTTGTCCGTATATTATCTTTTTTGCACCCAGCCTAAAATCATTTCACGCAACAATTTGCTTGCTGTATTTGCAGTTTGCTCTGATGGGTCATAGATTGGAGCAACTTCCACCAAGTCAGCACCAACAACTTTTATGTCAGATTTAGCAATTTCATGGATTGAAGCTAGAAGTTCACGAGACGTGATACCGCCAGCGTCAACTGTGCCTGTACCAGGTGCATGCGCCGGGTCTAGTACATCAATATCAATTGTGACATAGACCGGGCGTCCTGCTAGTTTCGGTAAAATTTCTTTGAGTGGCTCAAGCACCTCAAATTTTGCAATATACATACCTACTTCTTTTGCCCATTGGAATTCTTCCTTCATACCAGAACGAATCCCGAAAGAGAAAACGTTTTGCGGTCCGATTAGCTCAGCTGCCTTACGAATTGGCGTTGAATGGGAAAGCGGCTCCCCTTCATAATTTTCGCGGAGATCCGTATGAGCATCCATATGAATAATCGCAAGGTCTGGATACTTTTGGTACATTGCTCTAATGACCGGCCAAGTAACTAAGTGCTCACCGCCCATTCCAAGCGGGAATTTATCTGCTGCTAAAATTTGACCAACAAAGTCTTCAATCATATCAAGGCTTCGTTGGGCGTTTCCAAAAGGAAGCGGAATATCACCAGCATCATAATATTTTACATCTTCAAGTTCGCGGTCTAAATAGGCGCTGTATTCCTCCAGCCCAACAGAAACCTCACGAATTCGAGCCGGGCCGAAGCGAGAGCCTGGACGAAAGCTGACGGTCCAGTCCATTGGCATTCCGTATAATACGGCCTCGCTCTCTTCAAAGCTCGGGTGACTTTTTATAAAAACATTACCTGAATAGGTTTCATCAAATCTCATTTAAAATTTCCTCCTCAAATTATGGGACAGAGGGTCGGGTTCCGCGTCCCAAAGTTTCTTTTTGAGACACAGGGTCGGGAACTGTGTCCCATTTGGTCCAGAGAACCCGACCCCATGTCCCAAACGTTCTATTTTGTTAAGTCTTCTACAAAGCGTGGCAGCACAAATGCCGCCTTATGAAGCTCTTTTGTATAGTATTTTGTTTCAATATCGTGGAAACGACTTTCTTCCACTGCAAGTGGATCGTGCTTTTTCGAACCGATCGTAAACGTCCACATTCCACTTGGATAAGTTGGGACATTGGCTATATAAAGCTTTACGATAGGAAAAATTTCTTTAACATCACGTTGCACTTCACGGATTAAATCCGCTTTGAACCACGGGTTGTCTGTTTGGGCAACAAAGATCCCGTCCTCTTTCAACGCCTTTGCAATTCCCGCGTAAAAGCCTTTTGTGAAAAGATTAACGGCAGGCCCAACCGGTTCCGTTGAATCAACCATAATGACGTCATACTCATTTTCAGCCTTGGCAATATGCATGAAGCCATCGCCAACAATCACTTCGACACGAGGGTTTTCGAGCTCCCCAGCGATCTCCGGAAGAAATTTTTTCGAATACTCAATCACCTTACCGTCAATTTCAACCAACGTCGCCTTCTTCACGCTCGGGTGTTTTAAGACCTCACGAATAACGCCACCGTCTCCCCCGCCAACAACTAAGACGTTTTCAGGATTCGGGTGTGTGAATAACGGAACATGAGCCACCATTTCATGGTAAACAAACTCATCCTTCTTCGTTGTCATAACCATTCCATCTAGTATCAACATGTTGCCAAATTCCTCAGTTTCCACCATATCTAACTTTTGAAATTCAGTTTGTTCTGTATGTAAAGTCTGCTTGATTTTTGCCGTAATACCATAGCTTTCGGTTTGTTTTTCAGTAAACCATAATTCCATCGTTTCTTCATTCCTTTCTTAAAAAGTTTTCTATAATGCCTCAAACAATCTACTTTTTAATGTTCCCTATGTCTTACGTAAAAAACATGGAATTCTGGAAGAAATTCCGAAAGTCCAAAATAAAAGTATAGATTATTACTGCAAAAATGCAAGAAAATTTTTCTAACCTTCCCTGGATATGTTTATTTTCTATAAAATCCTCCAATACTATTAATATTCGTAGAGCAATCGAGACGGAGGGTCGGGTTCCGCGTCCCACAATTGGGACACAGTTCCCGACCCCATGTCTCAAAAAAGGGGGGATTTTGTTGGAGCTTATTACTCAAGAAAACCTTGATAAAACGCGAAAATGGCTGCGTGCTATTTTAGTAATTGGAATTATCCTATTAATCTTATTTATTCTCTTCATTGCAAGCCTTATAACCTATGGC
>JAEWMK010000203.1 GCA_023457235.1 Bacillota bacterium | reverse complement strand
GGCCTGGAAATGTCCGCGAGTTAGCCAATTTAATAGAGAGATTGGTATTAACTATAGAAGATAATTTCATACAACTAAATCATTTACCGAGCAAGCTTGCTCCTAGTAATCTACCAGACAGTGCTTTATCAGTTCAGGCATTAGGGAATAAAAGCTTGCCAGAATTAATGGATGAAATAGAAGCCCAAGTATTAAAAAGTGCTTTTGAACGCTGCAAAAGTACAACAGAAATGTCTAAATACTTAGGTGTCAGCCAACCCACCGTGGTCAGGAAATTGAAGAAATACGGAATAACAAGGCAGGGATAAAATCCGCTTTTTCCAATAAAGGCTCTAAACGAACCAGTCTCCCAATTATAAATATACTTAAAACTATTCAGGAGGAAAAAATGGACATAGGTATGTTGCTTGAAATTGAAATAGATGCTTTAGTAAAGGCATCAAACGACAACATTGTCATTACCGACGGAAAAGGTACTGTTTTAAGAGCCAGTCCCAATAGCACAGCGATTTATGGAAATGGGGCTTCATCCTTAATTGGGAAGTCCGTTTATGACCTTGAAAAACAAAATATCTTTAAACCTTCTGTAACAATAAAAGTATTAAAAGAGCGAAAGGAAATCCAGTTGATGCAGTACACAGTCACCGGACGCACAGTCATGGCGACAGGAATTCCCGTTTTCAATGGAGATGGTGAGATTATTCGTGTGATCAGCTTCTCTCATGATTTAACAGAACTTCAGCATTTGAAAGAAGACTACGAACAATTGAGAACTACTATGGAAAGATATCAATCAGAAATTGAAGAAATGAGAGAAAAAGACAATAGTCTAGAAGGTCTTGTTATTCAAAGCAAACCGATTCAGAAAATATGGCATCTTATTCAAAGGGTTGCAACATCAGATGCTTCCGTTGTCTTTCTTGGAGAATCTGGAGTAGGAAAAACTTTATTTGCCCGTGCACTCCATAAAGGAAGCAAGAGAGAGAAAGAGAGGTTTATAGAAGTAAACTGTGGTGCAATTCCTGAAACTTTGTTTGAAGCCGAAATGTTCGGGTACGAGGCAGGTTCTTTTACAGGAGCTAACAAAAAAGGAAAGCCAGGATTAATAGAGCTTGCAGATAAAGGAACACTATTTCTCGATGAAGTCGGAGAGCTCCCCCTTTCTGTTCAGACTAAGCTATTAAAAGTACTTCAGGAAAAAGAGGTTACTAGAGTCGGAGGGATCCAATCAAAATCTATCGATTTCAGATTGATTGCTTCGACCAATCAGGACTTGGTCGAAATGGTGAAACGAGGGAAATTCCGGCAAGACCTTTATTATCGGCTTAACGTCATTTCCGTTAAGATTCCATCCCTAAGAGAACGGAAAGAAGATATTGTTATGTTGCTGCATTACTATTTGAAAAAATTCAATGAAAAATATAATACAAACAAAGTTTTTCACCCTGCATCATTAGAAATATTATCAACTTATGATTGGCCAGGAAATATACGTGAACTTCAAAATTTAGTAGAGCAACTTGTACTTATAGTAGAGACGAAAATGATTTATCCGGAGTTGTTGCCTTTTCATAATCAACAGGAATACTATCAACATACAGATCTTTCGCATTTGGAGGAGCCAAATGAGCGGCATGCAACATTGAGAGAAGCCCTCGAAGAGGTTGAAATTCGCTGGCTTAAGCGGGCTGTGAAACAATGTAAGACTACATACGAAATGGCTGAATACCTTGGATTAAACCAATCGAATGTGGTTAGGAAACTAAAAAAATACGGAATCAATGCAAAAACGCATTATTAATGCTTTTCCGCATCTATAATAATACGTTTAATGTGATATCGCATTATTCCTTCACCTTAAATCCCTTCTTTTTAAGGGATTTTTCTTTGGCACGGTACTTGCATCAGAAACATGTATGAAAAATTCATACAATGGAGGATTTATTATGTATCAGCCAAAAGATTCATCTCTATCACCACGATTTTGTGGAGTTCGTACATTTATGAGATTAGAGCAATTAAAGACTACAGATAATGTGGATTTTGTCGTATTAGGAGTTCCTTTTGATACGGCAGCATCCTATCGCACAGGACAGCGGAATGGTCCACAGCACATTCGTAACTTTTCCGTTCTACTACGTCCATACAATCCAGACATGGACATTAATATTTTTGAATACTGTTCTGGGGTCGACTACGGTGATATTGATGTCATCCCTGGCAATATCCACCGTACTTATGACAACATGGTTTCCGAGCTTTCGCCGATTCTTGATAAAGGAATTACTCCTATTATTATGGGCGGTGATCATTCAATATCTTTAGGAAACCTTCGCGCTTTTCACAAAAAATATGGAAAAATTGCACTTGTTCATTTCGATTCCCACGGCGATACTTGGGATCATTATTATGGAGAAAAATATATGCACGGAACACCTTTTCGTCGCGCGGTAGAAGAGGGACTTGTTGACGTTGAGCACTCAATTCAGGTTGGTATGCGTGGCCCACTTTATAGTCCAGATGACATTAAGGATGCTCGGAAATTAGGATATGAAGTAATTCCGATGAAAGAAGTAAGGGAAATTGGATTTAAAGAAGTCATGAGACGCATTCATCAACGCGTTGGAGACAAACCTGTTTTTGTTTCTTATGACATTGACTTTGTTGATCCAGCATACGCCCCTGGTACAGGTACACCTGAAGTAGGAGGCCCAACAAGTTTTGAAGCATTAGAGTATGTCAGAGGCTTAGATGGACTCAATCTAGTTGGCTTTGATTTAGTAGAGGTTCTGCCAACTTATGACAGCGGTGAAATTACGGCTGTACTTGCCTCATCAGTTATGTATGAAATGATAACACTTACTGCATTGAAGAAAAAGAGACTGCAATCACTTGTAACAACTGAATCAGTGATATTGAAATAAGAATCAATAAAAAATGTAAGGGTGATACAATTCACGTTATCATCCTTGCATTTACAAGAGACTGAAAATTCTCTATTTTGGAAAGAGATTTAATTTTAAATTCACGGTCATTTAGAATAGGGGGATTTACAAGTGAAAATATTGGATTTTTCTATAATAATTGTTTACTTTGCTGTATTAATTATTGTTGGAATTATTGGTTCTAGAAGGGCAAAAACCTCAGAGGACTACATTTTAGCTGGAAGAAATCTAGGTTTCTTTATGTATTTTGGCTGCCTTTCAGCCGTTATCCTTGGAGGCGCTTCCACAATTGGAACGACCCAACTTGGTTATAAACATGGATTATCAGGGATGTGGCTTGTCTTTATGCTCGGATTGGGAATAATGCTTCTTGGCATTTTCCTGATTCAAAAAATCAATAATTTCAAAGTAATGACGATTAGTGAATTTTTAGGAAGAAGGTTCAACTCCCAAACACAGTTAATTAGTGCGCTTGTCGCATCGATTTATGCAATGATGGTAACAGTTACTCAAGTTATCGGAATGGGAACGATATTAAATGTTCTTCTAGGATGGGATTTAACTTTATCAATGCTTGTCGGTGGAGGCATCGTTCTGTTCTATACAATTCTTGGCGGCATGTGGTCGGTAACGATGACCGATATTATTCAATTCTTAGTAATGACGATTGGAATTTTCTTTATCATGGTTCCTATGAGTATATCTAGTGCCGGAGGTTGGAACGAACTTACCCTTCAGTTGCCAGAAACTTATTTCAGCCTTACAGGTGTAGGAACCACTCAAATTTTTCACTATTTCTTACTGTTTGCTCTTGGAATGGTAGTTGCTCAAGACATTTGGCAGCGTGTCTTTACTGCAAAAACAATTAGAATCGCTCGTACCGGTACGGTTTTTGCAGGTGTTTACAGCTTATTGTACGGAATTGCTGTTAGTATCATCGGAATGTGTGCATTTATTGTTCTTCCAAATCTGGAAAACTCTCAAAGTGCCTTTGCAAGCATGGCTTTGGATACGCTTCCGTCTGGTATTCTCGGTTTTGTACTAGCGGGAGTGATTTCAGCCCTTATGTCAACAGCATCAGGAACATTACTTGCTTCTTCCACCTTGATTACGAATGATATTCTAATAAAGAATTTTTTCAAAATTAATAATGAAAGACAATTTCTGATTCTTTCAAGAACGGTTACAACCATCATCGGATTTGCAACCATTGTTTTTGCCATTTGGATTCAAGATGTACTTGTCGCCCTTGATGTGGCATATGCCGTATTGTCTGGAGCAATTTTTGTGCCAATTATCCTTGGATTTTTCTGGAAAAGAGCAACACCAAATGCTGCTTTTTACTCTATAATCGTTAGTACTATTACCATTCTTGCTGGTCTAGCAATTGAAGGTATAACATCGACAAATCCAATTCTTTACGGTATTGCAACTAGTGTAGTTGTAATGGTGGCTATTTCCTTATCTAGTAAAAAAGATCAGGTCAATGTAGATGAATCCCTTATTCTCAAAGATGAGAATGAACGACAAGAGAAAACAATTGGGCTTTAGAAACAAACAGGACATAAAGATAACAGGGTGAGAATAAAAGTCTCACCTTGGTTATTTTTCATTTTTATTTAGTATCTTTATAAAATTACAAAAAGGAGAAAAACATGTACATTCCAACACACTTTAAGATTTCGGATGAATCTACGATCTTTGATATTATGAAAGAATATAGTTTCGCAACTCTGTTTAGTCAACATAATGG
>JAEWMK010000202.1 GCA_023457235.1 Bacillota bacterium | reverse complement strand
GAATACATATTACAAACGAAACATATGACAACCCAAAAGAGCCGCCGATGTTTTGCATGCTACTGCGTAAACATTTAGAAGGCAGCTTTATTGAAAAAATTGAGCAAGTTGGTCTTGAACGTATCATTAAATTTTATGTGCGCACGAAAAATGAAATTGGCGATGAATCAATCAAAATATTGATTGTCGAGATTATGGGGCGTCACAGCAATGTTCTCTTAGTAGACCAAGAAAAAAATATTATTATGGATAGCATTAAGCATGTCTCCCCTGCTGTAAATCGCCATCGGACAGTATTACCCGGCCACGAATATATTGCACCGCCAGAGCAAAACAAGGCGGATCCGTTAACAATTAATGAAGAAACATTATTAAAAAAATTGGACTTTAATCAAGGGAAGATCGGGAACCAATTAGTTGAACATCTATCCGGCATCTCTCCATTATTTGCAAATGAGGTTATTCTCCGGGCTGGGCTTGTGAATCGGGCTACGATCCCACAAGCGTTCTTTTCGATAATGAATCCGATTAAAGATAAAAGCTATCAGCCACAACTGATTTATGCCGGAAATAAAGAATATTTTTATATTTGTGACCTGACCCACTTAAAAGGGAAGGCTAAATATTTCGAAACGGTAAACGAGCTCCTTGATCGCTATTATTTTGGAAAAGCGGAGCGGGACCGTGTCAAGCAGCAAGCAAATGATCTCGATCGATTTATAAAAAATGAATTAAATAAAAACAAAAAGAAAATTAAAAAGCTTGAACAATCACTTTCTGATGCCGAAAAAGCGGATCGCTACCAGCTGTATGGTGAATTGTTAACCGCCAATATGTACGCCGCCAAAAAAGGCATGAAAGAAATTGAGGTCGTAAACTATTATGATGAAAATGGGGCAACGGTGACAATTCAGCTTGACCCCTTAAAGACACCGTCTGAAAATGCACAGTCTCTGTTTTTGAAATATCAAAAGCTTAAAAATTCAGTTGACGTTGTCAAAGAGCAGATCAACTTGACTAAAATTGAAATTGACTATTTTGAAGCTTTGCTGCAGCAAATTGAATCTGCGTCACCTAAAGATATCGAAGAAATGCGTGAAGAATTAGCTGAAGAAGGCTATCTTAAAGCCCGAAAAAATACTAAAAAAATGAAATCCAAAAATCAGAAGCCTACATTGGACTATTATACTTCCTCAGCTGGTGATGAAATCATTGTTGGTAAAAATAATAAGCAAAATGAATATTTAACAAATAAGCTTGCCAGAAGAGATGACATTTGGCTTCATACGAAGGATATTCCGGGGTCACATGTGGTCATTCGGAATGAAGCCCCATCCGAGCGAACATTGCAGGAAGCAGCAAGTATCGCTGCTTTTTTCAGCAAAGCGAAAAATTCAAGTTCTGTTCCGGTTGATTACACAAAAATACGGCATGTCAAAAAACCAAGTGGCTCAAAGCCCGGTTTTGTCATTTATGAAAATCAGACAACATTGTATGTGACACCGGATGAGGAATTGATTTTGAGGTTAAGGAAGAAATAAATGAAAAAGCCTGTTGTGGCGGTTTAATCCGTTGTAACAGGCTTTTTAAGATGATTAAAATACTGCTTAAAATTTGAACATCTACGAACTTACTTTTATTTTATTAATGACTCACTTGGCAAAAGCCTCAATTCCCTTGCCTTTGCAACTGCCTCTCCTCTTGAGTTGACATTTAAAAGTGTAAATATTTTAGTCAGATGATATTCCACCATTCTCTGGCTCATTGATAGCTTCTGAGCGATTTCCTTGTTTGATTTTCCGAGTGCGGCTTCATATAACACTTCTTGCTCTTTTTCGTTTAAAGAAATACTAGATATTGTATCCCCGTCATTTACTACTACTTTTGTCTCAGCTCTGCGAAGTTGTCGTAAAAAGGACATTGGTAGAATCGCTTCTTTTCTTAATGCGCATTTTATCGCTGTTAACAGCTGATCCTTAGATGCTGTTTTACTAATAAAACCACCGGCGCCGGCCTCCATTAAAATATTGAAATGGGACTCAATATCAAATCCTGTCATGATTAACACATTCGCTTCCGCATCTTTTGCAATAACCCGTTTAGTTAAATCAATCCCATTGATAGTGTCTATAAATAAATCAAAAATGTATAAGTCATATCTTGAACTTTCCATTCGTTCTATCGCTTCTTCCCCAGAGGCAGCCAGCGTAACTTGATATTGATTATCCGCCTCAATCATTGCTTTCGTTCCTTCTCTAACAGATGGATGATCATCTACAAGCAAAATATTAATCATGTATTTCCTCCTCATTTTCCAACAATTATTTGATTCTCTTTTTCCAACGGTATTTCAATTACTATTTGTAATCCACTGCCATCCTTTAAATTACTAAATTCAATATTTCCGTTAACACTTCTTACCCGCTCTCTTATTCCGTATATTCCGAGACGCCCATTAAAGGCTGGTGCGCTTTCTCCTGCCATCCCTTCTCCATCATCTTTGTATTTTAAAATGATATGATCGTAATCATATGTAAGATAAATACTAACCCTTGATGCATTGGAATGCTTTTCGGCATTATTCGTTAATTCCTGGACAACCCGGTAAAGTGCTAATGTTATTTCATCACTGATGCTATGTATAAAATTTCTATCAGCAACGAAATCGATCACTAAATTTGTCCGCAATTGCACCTTTTTAATAAGATTCTCTAGTGATCCAACAATGCCTGTTTCTTTTAAAAACGGCGGCATTAAATCATTGCAAGTTTCACGAATTTCATGAATGACATCTAATAAGCCTTCATTAATAAAGGTAAGTTCTTGTTTAGCAATCGACTCAAAATTATATTTCTCAAGAATTCCACATAGTTTTCGATATAATAATAGTTGCTCTTGGAGGGCAGAATCATGTAAATCAATCGATAATCGCTTTCGCTCTTTTTCTTCTATATTAAATAGCATCTTCAGCACCCAAGAAGGTGCATTCTCCTTTGTTCGAATATTTTCAAGCTCCTTGATTAAATCTTCGATCATTTGCAGATTTTGATAGCTTACATTCATATAATAAGAAATTGTTTTTAGCCATTCCTTTTCGTCAAGGTTAAAAGTTGTAAAGTTCTTCTTACTGCCTAATACCAATACTGTTATTTTCTTTTTATTTTCAGCGACAATTAAATAAGAGATCGTATTCAGAGGTTGTAGTTCTCCGAAGAAATTTTTCCCAAAAAATAACGAAAGATGGGTCTGTAATAGCTCCCTTTCGTAATCCCAGCTATCACCATTAACCAACATGAGACTATCAACCTCTTTATCATATTCAAGCAAAGCAATGTTCTTTAGACTCAATATGGCTTTTATTTCATTAACAAAATACTGCTCGATCACTTTTTTACTTTTTTCACGAGAGAGAAATGCAACAAATTGGTATAAACTTGATTGCAGATTATATTTCTCAGAAAATAAATTGCTACGAAAGCGATAATCTAATTCTTCTTTTATGTAAAATACTAGAATGAAAAATAAATAGACGGCAACAAAAATTTGTACCCATTTTAATACTGAAATATCATGTATTAAGGTGGCTCCTACTATTACTAACAACAATGACGGGGCAAGAGATAATATAGCATAATAATAAATTCGCTTTATATAAAATTTAATATCTATAAACTGATTCGTTGATACTAAATAAACAAAAGTAAGTGGTAAAAAATAAGTAAATAAAAAAGCAACTTCTCCGGAAATAAGCTCCTGTTTAATGACAATAGTCGGAAGGGCATACAGAAATGCAAAAGGCGAAAATGAGATAATAATACCTACATTGATAATTTTAAAAAGTGAGACATAAATTGTTTTCCGGTATTTTAAATAACCCCTTCCAAAAAAATAAATACAGCTAAGTACATTTACCACAAAGGTTAATAATATAATAATTCTTGTTAGCGAATATAAATTGTTGCTAAAAGGCAGAAGCAAAAATAACAATTCAAAAGCTATAACGAGAAGGTTAACTATATATAGTTTTTTGACAAATTTAATGCTGGCAATTTTAAGCTTGTATTTTAGAAAATATAAATTGAAAAAGTGCAGTAATAACAATGGTATTAATAATAAAATAAAAACTGAAACAAACTGAGCAAGTGGTTCAACCCTTGCGGAAGCTCCCCCAGCTAAAGTACTTCCTCCGTATAATAGTAATAATATTATTAAAACAAAAGTTGCTTTTCCATCACTCTTATTAATTAAAAAAATAATACCAATAAATGAAAAAACTAATGAGAAATATGGAAAAATGATATGTAACAATAATTGATTTTTATAATTCTGCAATTGCAAATCATAGCTAAATATCAACCCATCCCTTTCGATAACCATTGTATTAGCTTTTTCAACAACTTTGTATTTTTTTATGGTAAAATGATCTGCTGGATTTTTTCCGTTAATAGACAGTATAATATCGCCTTTTTTAATACCTAATTTTTTTGCTGCAGCATTATCAACCAACTTTGTTATTTCAAACTGTCCACTTTGTTTTTGGTCAACAGTAATACCTATGTGTGGGTATTTAATAATAGTGTAGGAGAAGAAAATGCAGATTAGAAGGACTATAAAAATCAATAAAGTCAAAATTTTTCTTTTCATGAAAACCACCTAAACCTCTAATACTTTAGATATGATTAGTATAAATGAAAAAAGCCAATTCTCCATTATATAATAGAAGAATGTGGCTATAACATTTTAATACCAATAGTTTGATAATGTTTTAACTGTTCCACTTAAAACATCCAATATAATCTGTACTTCCTCTTCACTTACACCAATTATACTTGCAAATCCACTCTGTACTTGCTCTAGCACCTCTTGATTTTTTACCAAATGCTGAATAATCTCTGAAATCATAATAATTCCTCCAATAGTTTACTAGGTTTATAATATTTTTCTTATCTAAATAACATGGATTGAAGTCTCTTTTTTGCATCCTCTGAAATATCCATGGCATTGATAATTTTCGTTGACTTTTTAATTTCAAGCTGCATAATAACTTTGGCGTACTCAATGGCTCCGGACTTTTTAATCAAAGCAACGATTTCACTTTGCTTTGATTGAATTTGTTCTTTCGGTATGACTCCTTTGTAGTACCTCTTTAATTCTTCAAACTCTGTATCACCGTTATTTAAAAGATACAAAACAGGCAATGTCTTTTTTTTATGTAGAAAATCGTTTTTGCTATTTTCCCGCTGAATATCTCCTATATCATTGGCAATTTGAACAGCGATGCCAAAATGTTCGGCATATTCTTTCACATATTGGGGTTGTTGATAATTTGCAAAAATGGTTCCTAACAGACAGGCAGATGAAATAAGTGATCCAGATTTTTCTTTTGTTACTACTAAGTAATCACTCTCATTGTGAATTTCATTCTCAGCATCACGCTGCTGGCCATCTATACAACGCAACGTGTGATTATTGAACATTTTCTTTGCTTCCTGTTTTGCAATATCATTAATATGGGCTTCATCGATTGCTTTTTGACTTGCAATCATTAGAGCCATTGCAATGTGAGTGGCAGTTGATGGCGGAATTTTCATCCATGGTGGGTCTTGGTTATCTTGATCTACCAAATCATCAAATATATCAATGGCTAGTATTAACAATTCCATTCCGGCAGCAATTTTGTTGATTTCATTGTCTTTTCCACCAAATAATTCATAATGAAATAAAACTAATTCACCAAAACGAAAACCTTCTTTTTCTTTGAAATCAATAAAATCAAAAATAGACTCTACTATTTTATCATGTTTTAAATTTTGCTTTACTAAAAGAAGCATGCATTCCTTGACTTCAATCATCCATATTCACCCTAATAACAACATTATTTATATTGTACTAGATTTCTACAATATTTTCACCGAAATAAATTTGCGGAAAACCGCAATTCTATTTCGGGGCAGATTCTCAAACAATGCTTGGAATTTTTTACAAGACAATACAGTCAACCAAGGTGTACCCAATATTAAGAGATTCTATTTAAGCCATTCTTTTAAAAGTTTTTCAAATATTTAAGAGCCCCCGTGAGTTTGGCTACCGAAATTTTCTGGTGCTATCCTGCACTTTTTTTGCGGTTTTCCGCAAAAAAATTTCGTCTCCAAATTGTTACAGAAATGATATTGTTTGTATATCCTAGGTAACAAAAAGCGACAATCTTTTAAGTTTATTACTTTATGTATTTATTAATCTGTTAAGGAAAGGGATTAAAATGAACAAAAAGGAAGATGGTATAATATTATGAAAAAGCTATTTGGTAGTTTTTTATTTTTATTAAGTTTGATTTTAGTATTACCAGTTTTTGCATCAGCCGACCCTTTAGAAGAAGAATGACCTTTAACAGAAGAAGAACAAATTCTACATTCAATATAAAAATGAGCAGGCTGTCTCTAATACTATCGACAGCCTGCATATTTTATTTTTAAACTTTTCTATTAATTAATATATTGCACCCATCTACCATTCCCAAATTATAAGCTTTCTCAATGAATGACAATTTCTCATTTTCAAATTGCATATTTCCGTTGTATAAACTATTGATGAGGCTATCTTCTCGCTGCTTAATTGGGACATTTCGTGCACAACTTTTATTTACTACTTCATTACTTTTTAGAACATCCAAAAAATCTGAAAAATTCATAGACATATGTTCATTACTATATTATTGATGGTTGTTCATCCTATTTTCAAATCGTGAAACTACAGTTAATTTTGTATAGGCGGCAAAGGCTGCACGGTTTTGATCAATGCTAATTGACAATTCTTATTCCTCCTCCCTACTTTCTGTTGCCTTTTTATCTTCTATTTTCTTTGACATTGTGTATTTTCATGTTTTACTCACACTATTACTCTATCAGAATAATACAAAAAAACATATTGCTAATCCCCGCATATTTTCTTCGTTCGGTATTGTGGGTTTTCATTTCGGTCATTACGGTTTCTTGTCCATTTATGAATTGACTTAGTCATACCGAAATAGCATTGCGGAAAACCGCAATAAAATTTCGTTGTTGGGACCAACAATTATACGTTATGTTTAATATACAGAAATTTATGTTCAAAAAAAGATACATTCACTTCCTTTTATTGTTACTGATATGGATATACTACTGGAGGATTACGGCAGATGGAAGTTAGTATTGGGGATAAAGTTTGCTACCAAGAGAAGGAATATAGGATTTATTATATTTATACAAGCAACTATTGTGAAATACGTGAGGAAGGGACATTCCGAACGATTCTAGTACATATTGAGGAAATAGAATTAATTAATTAATTAACGTAAAAAAACCCTCTTAGAGGGTTTTTTTACTATATTTTTACAGAGACATCCAGCTTTCATCCTCTGGATTTTTCCGCCATTCTTTTAACTTTTCAAGCTCGGATTCACTAACCAAGCCTTTTTCTAATGCAACCTCAATCAAAGCAGAATAATCGCTTAATGCAAAAGCCTTAATATTAGCTTCCTCAAGCTGCTTATTGCCTCTTTCCAATTCGTACGTAAAGATCGCAACCGTTCCTAGCACTTCACAGCCAGCTTCACGAAGTGCTTCTACAGCTGTAATCACACTGCCGCCTGTTGAAATTAAATCTTCAACAACGACTACTTTTTGGCCCGGCTTAACGGCACCTTCAATTTGATTGCCTCGGCCATGTCCTTTTGGCTTCGAGCGGACATAGCACATTGGTAAATTAAGCAGATCACTAACCCATGCCGCATGAGGGATACCGGCTGTAGCTGTACCTGCCACGACCTCGCAGCCTTTAAATTCCGTTTCGATAAGTCCTGCTAGTCCTTTCGCAATTTCCTTACGAAGCTCAGGATATGATAATGTTAAGCGATTATCGCAATAAATTGGTGACTTTATACCAGAGGACCATGTAAATGGCTCACTTGGTCTTAAATGCACCGCCCCTATTTCTAATAATTGTGAGGCAATTTCACGTTTCATTTAGATACCCTCCCATTCATTACGGATCATTTTGTAGGCTTCAAGCGGGTTTTCGGCTTTTGTAATCGGTCTTCCGACAACGATCCCCCAGCTTCCTCTTCGTCGTGCTTCTTCTGGTGTCGCAATCCGTACTTGGTCGTCAACAGAGTTGCTTTTCAATCTGATTCCCGGTGTTACTGTTAAAAAGCTTTGTCCACATGCTTGAAGAATTTTTTCAACTTCCCAAGTTGAACAGACAACACCATCTAAGCCGCTCTCACTAGCATTTTTGGCATAACTTACAACGACCGATTGGAGCTGTTCCTTAATTAATAATTCATACTCTAGCATCTCTTGTGAGGTGCTTGTTAGTTGCGTCACAGCAATGCATTTTGGTCTTTCCTTGCCTGCCCCAGTACCTTGGTCCAAGCCCTCAAGGGCAGCTTCCATCATGTGTCTGCCGCCGGCAGCATGGACATTAACAATATCAACATCAAGGGATGCAAGACTCTTCATCGCACTTTTCACGGTATTCGGAATATCATGAAGCTTTAAATCTAAGAAAATTTTATGGCCACTATCCTTTAAAAACGTGAGAATTTGCGGACCTTCTTTATAAAAGAGCTCCATTCCTACTTTTACATAGAGAGATTCTTTCTCAAATTGACCTAGAAATTGCTGAACTTCAAGCTTGCTCGGAAAATCAAGAGCTACAATTAGCGGTCTTTGAGTCACGATCCCAGCTCCTTCCTGTCAGTTCAGTAATATGCTCCACACCAAGTTTATCTAAAAGTGCTGGTAATTTTTCAATGATCGTCGGACATACAAATGGGTCGACAAAATTCGCTGTTCCGACAGCAACAGCACTTGCCCCTGCCATGAAGAATTCAACAACATCTTCCGCTGTACTGATACCGCCCATGCCAATGATTGGAATATTCACCTTTTGACTTACTTGGTAAACCATGCGAATCGCTACAGGCTTTATCGCTGGTCCCGATAAACCACCTGTTTTATTAGCTAAAATCGGCTTGCCAGTTTTCAAATCAATTCGCATACCTAAAAGCGTATTAATCATAGTGATACCATCGGCACCAGCTTCTTCAACTGCAACAGCCATTTCCACGATGTCAGACACATTCGGTGACAATTTAACATAAACAGGGACACTGGAGACCTCTTTTACCTGCTTTGTTAGTTCAAAAGCAACTTCCGGCACTGTTCCAAACTGAATCCCGCCACTTTTTACGTTTGGACAAGAAATGTTTAACTCCAACGCATGAACATTTGGTGCTTTCGAGATTTTTTCGGCAACTTGTAAATAATCCTCCACTTGGGAACCGGCAACATTGGCGATAATAGGTACATCAAATTGTTCAAGCCAAGGTAACTCCCGCTCAAGGACAGCCTCCAGCCCTGGGTTTTGCAGACCGATTGCATTTAGCATCCCTGCGCTTGTCTCCGCTACCCTTGGAGTCGGATTACCGTATCTTGGTTCCGCTGTCGTTGCTTTAATCATAATCGCACCTAGTTTTGACAAATCATAAAACTTGCTATATTCACGCCCAAAACCAAAGCAGCCTGAAGCCGGTATAATTGGATTCTTCAAATCCAACCCTGGAAGGCTTATATTTAGTCTATTCATCATATCAAAACCTCCCCAATCGGAAATACCGGTCCATCGCTGCACACTTTGCGGTAGGATGCCCCACTTGGGTCTTCCTGCAGGTGGCATACACAAGCGAAACATGCCCCAATGCCGCAGCCCATCCGCTCTTCTAATGAAATAAAGCCTTTTTTATCATGAAAACGCTCATCGAGCGCTCTTAACATTGGTGTTGGTCCACACGAAAACAAAGTATCGAATACAATGTTTTCAGCATCAATTACATCTGTAACAAACCCTTGTGTACCGTAGGAGCCATCCACTGTTGCGATATAAGTTGGACCTAGCTCTTTAAATTTCTCTTCATAAAACATTACCGATTTGTCTTGAAAGCCGAAAACATGAATGACGTTCACACCTTTTTCCACTAATCGTTTCGAAAGATTGTAGAGCGGCGGCACTCCAATGCCGCCCCCTACTAGTAACGCTGTTTCTCCTGCTTCAATTTCATCAATCGGAAAGCCATGACCAAGTGGGCCAAGGACATCCACTTCTTCATTTTCCTTTTTCTTAGACAGCAGTGTTGTCCCTTTACCTTCCGCCCGGTAAATCATTGTAAATCTTTGATTCTTGTAGTCAATATCACAGATGCTGATCGGTCTTCTTAATAATGGATCGGTACTCTCATCAACTTTCAGATGAACAAATTGTCCAGCCTCTTGCATCTCTCCTACAAGTTCCCCTTCGAGAACTAGTTCATAAATATTTTTTGCAATTTCAGCCTGTGAAACAACCTTCATCGATTGTTTTTTCATTGAGGTACGACCACCTTTGCTTTTTCAAACTTTGGCATTTCATCAGTTGAGAACGTCATCGATTCTAATACTCTTAGAATAGCTGTTGCCGTATCTAGTGAAGTTAAGCAGGCGACTCCATTTTCTACAGATTCACGACGAATTCTAAAACCATCACGAGCAGGCTGCTTTCCTTTAGTCAATGTATTAATAACGTATTGGGCTTCCCCGTTGCGAATAACATCTAGTAAATTATGATCCTCTGAACCAATTTTATTAACAACGGTTACCGGAATATTTTCCTCTTGAATTCGAGCTGCTGTTCCTTCCGTTGCAAGAAGACGATATCCGATGCGATGGAAACGACGGGCAATGTCGATCGCTTCTTCTTTATCCTTATCGGCAACAGTTAGTAATACTGAGCCGTAGCTTGGAATCGAAATTCCAGCCGCAACCAACCCTTTGTATAAAGCTTTTTCAAGGGTCACATCACGCCCCATAACTTCACCTGTTGATTTCATTTCAGGGCCGAGTGTAATGTCAACTCTACGTAACTTCGCAAACGAGAATACCGGTGCTTTCACAAACACTTCATTGCTTTCAGGATGGTAGCCTGTCTCATAGCCTAAATTAGGCAGCTTTTCACCTAAGATTACCTTTGTTGCAATATTAGCCATTGGCACCCCGGTAATTTTACTTAAGAAAGGCACCGTCCGGCTTGAGCGTGGGTTAACCTCTAACACATATACTTGGTTTTCAAAAACGACAAACTGGATATTTAATAGACCGACAATTTGCAAGCCACGAGCAATTCTTGTTGTATAATCAATGATTTGCTCTTTAATGGCGGCTGATAAGGTCTGCGCCGGATATACAGCAATCGAGTCACCTGAATGGACACCGGCACGTTCGATATGTTCCATAATTCCCGGAATATACACATTTTCGCCGTCAGAAATACCATCTACTTCAATTTCTTTACCAATCATATAACGGTCGATTAAAACCGGATGCTCCGGATTTACTTTTACCGCATTCTCCATATAATGAAGTAATTCTTCTTCATGGTAGACAATTTCCATTGCACGGCCACCTAGTACATAAGATGGACGTACTAGAACAGGATAGCCAATGTCAGTTGCAACCTTGACAGCCTGTTCAACAGACGTTGCTGTTTTTCCTTTCGGCATTGGAATGCCAATCGCTGATAAAGCTTGTTCAAACTTATCTCTATCTTCTGCTCGGTCCATATTTTCAAGGGAAGTACCTAGTATTTTCACACCTCTTGCTGATAGCTCGGCTGCTAAGTTAATCGCAGTCTGTCCGCCAAACTGAACGATAACGCCAATCGGTTTTTCAACTTCGATGACATGCATAACATCTTCAATTGTTAATGGTTCAAAATAAAGCTTATCCGATGTACTAAAGTCTGTTGATACAGTTTCCGGGTTATTATTGATAATAATCGCTTCATAGCCTGCTTCTTTAATAGCCCACACAGAGTGTACTGTCGCATAGTCAAACTCAACACCTTGACCAATCCGGATCGGGCCAGACCCAAGTACAAGAACACTTTCTTTAGCAGTTAAGATAGATTCATTTTCTTCTTCATATGTGCCATAAAAATACGGTGTCTCTGATTCAAATTCTGCTGCACATGTATCAACCATTTTGTAAACTGGCATAATTCCATTTTCTTTACGGAATTCATAAATTTCTCTTTCCGTTTTGTTCCAAAGCTTGGCAATCGCGATATCAGAGAAGCCTTTCTCTTTTGATTCACGTAAAAGCTCAACGTTCATTGGCTCTTCTTTAAATTCACCTTCAAACTCAATGATTCCCTTTAGTTTATCAAGGAAGAAGCGGTCATTTTTGCTCCATTCATGGATCTGATCCACTGTAATGCCTCTTCTGAGGGCTTCCGCAATTACAAACAAGCGCTCATCATCAGCCACTTCGATTCTCTTTTGCAAGGTTTCCGCATCAAGCTCTGCCATTTCTTCAATTTCAATATGATAAACTTTCGCTTCTAATGAACGAACCGCTTTTAATAATGATTCCTCAAAGCTGCGGCCAATTGCCATTACTTCACCAGTAGCCTTCATTTGTGTACCAAGCTTACGGTTAGCTGATTCAAATTTATCAAATGGCCAACGTGGAATTTTGGAAACGATATAATCAATTGTTGGTTCAAAGCAAGCATATGTCCTGCCAGTTACAGGGTTCATCATTTCATCAAGTGTCAAACCAACTGCAATTTTAGCTGCAAGCTTTGCGATTGGATAGCCTGTCGCTTTTGATGCAAGTGCAGAAGAACGGCTTACCCTTGGGTTTACTTCGATTACATAGTAATTATAGCTATATGGGTCCAGTGCCAATTGAACGTTACATCCACCTTCAATTTTCAGGGCACGGATAATTTTGAGTGATGCATTGCGTAACATCTGATATTCACGGTCAGTTAACGTTTGGCAAGGTGCAACAACGATCGAATCACCTGTATGGATGCCAACTGGGTCAAAGTTTTCCATGCTACATACAACGATTGCATGGTCATTTGAATCACGCATAACCTCAAACTCAATCTCCTTGAAGCCAGCGATACTTTTTTCTATTAAACATTGCGTTACAGGACTGTATTTCAGGCCGCTTGCAACAATTTCTTTCAATTCCTCTTCATTTGCACAAATTCCGCCGCCTGTACCACCAAATGAAAAGGCCGGACGGACAATGACAGGGTAGCCAATTTCTTCAACGAAGGTTAAAGCTTCAGCTACCGTGTGAATGATCGCACTTTCGGGAATCGGCTCGCTCAGTTCATTCATAAGCGTACGGAATTCATCACGATCTTCCGCTTTTTGGATTGCTGTTAATCTTGTTCCTAATATTTCATCACCGCATTCCTCTAAAACTCCTGAATTGTGTAATTCTACAGCCATATTTAAACCTGTCTGTCCGCCAAGAGTCGGAAGAAGCGCATCTGGTCGCTCTTTACGGATAATTCGGCTGACAAATTCTAATGTTAATGGTTCAATGTAGACTTTATCCGCAATTTCTGTATCTGTCATAATCGTTGCTGGATTTGAGTTTACTAGAATAACTTCATAGCCTTCCTCTTTCAGAGCTTGACATGCTTGTGTGCCTGCATAATCAAATTCTGCTGCTTGCCCAATAACAATGGGGCCTGATCCGATTACTAATATTTTTTTGATGTCTACGCGTTTTGGCATACAGCTTCGCCTTCTTTCTTTTGAGTTTCGATTAAGTTTATAAAATCATCAAAAAGATGGTTTGAATCCTCTGGTCCAGGTGATGCTTCGGGATGATACTGTACCGTGAATGCCGGGTAATCTAGATGCTGTAAACCTTCAACCGTGCCATCATTTAAAGCGACATGTGTAACCTCTAGACGTGTATTTGCAATTGAATCGATATCAACGGTATAGCCGTGATTTTGTGAAGTAATATCTACTGAACCGGTCTTAACGTTCTTAACAGGGTGATTCCCACCACGATGACCGAATTTCATTTTACTTGAGCTTGCTCCACAGGCTAGAGCGAATAATTGGTGCCCTAAACAAATTCCAAATATCGGTGCTTTACCTAACACACCTTTGATCATTTCGATTGCTTCCGGTACATCCGTAGGATCACCAGGCCCGTTTGAAAGCATAATGCCGTCAGGTTTTAAACGTAATACTTCCTCAGCAGTTACATTATATGGAACTACAATGACATCACAATCACGGCTATTAAGCTCACGCAAGATACCGTGCTTCATGCCGAAATCAACTAAAACAACACGATAGCCTCTGCCTGGGCTTGGATAGGCCGTTTTCGTGGAAACTTGGGCCACTTGGTTTGTTGGCAATGGCTGTTTTTTGAGTTTTTCAACTATTTCCTGGGCATCAACTTCCATTCCGCAGATGGCTCCTTTTAAAGTACCATGCTGACGAATGATTCTTGTTAATTTCCGTGTATCGATTCCTTGTAACCCAGGAATGTCTTTACTCTTTAAATATTCATCCAACGTTTCCTGGCTTCTCCAGTTAGAAGGGGCGTCACAAGCTTCTTTAACAATCAAACCATGAATCACAGGTGAAATGGATTCGAAGTCATCCCGATTAATACCGTAATTGCCAACTAATGGATAAGTTAACGTAACGATTTGAGCACAGAAGGATGGGTCTGAAATCTCCTCTTGATAGCCTGTCATTCCTGTACTAAAAACAACCTCACCAGTAGTATCTTTCATACTTCCAAACCCTTTACCTACAAATACTGTTCCGTCTTCTAAAATTAACTGACGTTTCATTCAGCAACACTCTCCTTCTCCCAAACAATTTTTCCATTAGCAATTGTTAGTACGTTCCAGCCTTTACAATTCCAGCCGTTAAATGGTGTATTCTTTCCTTTTGATAAAAACGTTGTACTATCAATTTCTTCTTCTTTTTCGACATCTAGTACTGCTAAATCCGCAATACTGCCAACTTCAATTTTCCCATACGGTAGATTAAAAGTCTTGCATGGTTTTATTGTTAAGTAATCTATTAATTGTTTTAAAGCCATCTTCCCTGATTGGATAAAATGTGTATATAACAATGGAAAGGCTGTTTCTAAACCAACAATCCCAAAAGGTGCTTCCGTCATCTTCCATGCTTTCTCTTCTTCTGTATGCGGTGCATGGTCTGTAGCGATGAAGTCAATCGTTCCATCTAATAAACCCTCAATTAACGCGTCGCGATCTTCTCTTCCGCGTAGTGGCGGGTTCATTTTATAATTAGTGTCAAGACCTGGAATGTCTTCATCACATAGCAGTAAATGATGTGGCGTTACCTCTGCCGTGACCTTAATACCGGCACGTTTCGCGTCTCTAACAACTCGTACAGACTCCTTCGTACTGATGTGGCAAACATGATAATGGCAACCGGCTGCTTCAGCAAGAAGGACGTCCCTTGCGATTTGCACTGATTCACATACAGATGGAATTCCATTGATTCCATGTTTCTTTGAAAACTCACCTTCATGGACAGCCCCTTTATTGATTAGGGAATTGTCTTCACAATGAGCCACGATGGCCATGTCTAATTCTGCTGCTTTTTTCATCGCGTCCAGCATCATTCCCGCTGTTTGTACGCCGACACCATCATCGGTAAAAGCGAATGCTCCTGCTTCCTTTAAGCTTTTAAAATCCGTTAGCTCCTCGCCAAGCTCGCGTACGGTAATCGATGCATAGGGAAGTACTCTTACTTTGGCTGTTTCTTTTATTCGATTTTGTAACCAAAGCACTTGTTCTTTTGTATCAGGAACGGGACGTGTATTCGGCATTGCTGCTACAGTCGTATATCCACCTCGCGCTGCCGCAAGTGTACCTGTTTCAATTGTTTCTTTCTTCTCACCACCCGGCTCCCGCAGATGAACATGTAAATCTACAAAACCAGGAGTGACAATTTTCCCTTCTACATCTCTTACATTTTCTACAGTATCTTGCCCGATAACTTCTTCTATACGAGTAATTACTCCATCTTCAATTAAAATATCTTTTTTTTCTAAATCTCCAGCTAAATTAAAAATTCTGGCATTTTTTAATAGTAATGACACGTTCATACCCCCTATTTTTTGTTTCTTATATTTGTACGGATAGTTCACTTACCTTTTTTGTTTCCAAAGCACGTTTTAAGACAGCCATCCTTGCAAAAACTCCATTTTGCATTTGTTTAAAAATTCGTGAACGGTCACATTCAACTAATTCATCAGCTATTTCAACTCCGCGGTTCACCGGTGCCGGATGCATGATAATACTGTGCTTTTTCATAGCTTTTTCTCTTTCAATCGTTAATCCGTAAGCTTGGTGGTATTCTTCTTTTGAATTCCCCATTTGACCTTCGTGGCGTTCATGCTGAATTCGAAGCAGCATCAATACATCAGCTTCACGAACTGCTTCGTCCATCGGTACAAACCTATCAGTAGTATCTTGCCATTCCTCTGGGCCGGAAAATACTACATTGGCACCTAATCTTGTTAAGGCATCATAATTTGAGTGGGCAACGCGGCTATGGCGAATATCACCTACGATCGCAATATTTAAATCTTTGAATGTTTGAAACTCTTGTTTGATTGTTAATAAATCTAGTAAACACTGAGTTGGATGCTCTCCTGTGCCTGCACCAGCATTAATTATTGGAATATTTACCTTTCCTACAAGTTCATTGTAGAAATTATTTTCATGGTGACGAATGACTACCCCATTAATACCGATTGATTCTAATGTTCGCACCGTATCATATAAAGTTTCACCCTTTGTAACACTGGAGGTTTCTGCGTAAAAATTTAATACTTCTAAACCTAACTTCTTTTCCGCTACTTCAAAGCTATTTCTCGTCCGTGTACTATGTTCAAAAAACATGTTGGCGACAAATGTTTGCTTATCGACCTTCCAACTTTCGCCTTGGGAAAATCGCTCCGCTTCATAAAGAATAGTCTCAATTTCATTCAAAGTTAAACCTGACATTGTTAGTAAATGATTCATGGACTTTGCCCCCATTCGATTTATGAACAAACTAGGTGTAAAAAAAAGCACCCATTTTGTATTTGTATATACAAGGGTGCACTTGGAACACCCTTTCAAGCCTCACTGGACTGTAATTAAAGGTTGTTTAACTTTATTCTGCAGAATAAAGTTAAAGCCTCCGGCGGATGCCTCAGATTTTCAAAGGTAGTTTTTCGAGCACGCTCGAAAAACTCTGGGCACAAATTCGCCAAGGCTCATTTGATTATCTTAGTTGTCTTCACTTAATAATGCATTTTCATCAACGTTCTTTTCTCTTCCAGGCAATACTACGTTCAGTATTGCACCAATAATGGCTGCTAATGCCATACCGGAAATTTGTACTTGTTCACTTACTTGAATAAAAGCTCCACCAATTCCGATGACCAAAATTACAGAGGCGATGATTAAATTACGATTTTTACTGAAATCCACTTTATTATCGATCAACATCCTTAATCCAGATGAGGCGATAATTCCAAACAATAGTATAGATACCCCACCCATAACATTCGTTGGTATGGAGCTAATCAATGCGCTAAACTTGCCAATAAACCCAAAGATAATTGCGAACACGGCGGCACCGCCTATTACAAACACGCTAAATACTCGCGTAATCGCTAAAACCCCGATATTTTCTCCATAAGTCGTATTCGGAGGACCACCTATAAGGGATGCTAATGTTAAAGCGAAGCCGTCACCTGCAATCGCCCTATGTAAGCCCGGCTTAACGAGTAGATTTCGATTAATGACCTTGCTTAGAACCATCTGATGTCCGATGTTTTCGGAAAATGTAACAATGACTACTGGCAGCATTGCAATCGCCACACTCCATTTTAATTCTGGAGAATATGTGACAAAGGGAATTAATAATTCAGGTGCTTCAAACCATTTTGCTGCTAGCACCCCTGAAAAATCTACAATTCCAACGATAGCTGCATAAGTGTATCCACAAACTATTCCGATTAATACAGGAAAAACTCCAAAGAATCCTTTGAAAAACATCGTTGCAATTATTGTTAGGAAAAGGGTTACTAATGCAACGGAAAAGTGCAAGGAACTGTATGTAGCTGCATCATTAGGATCGATTCTCATTGCCATATTAACCGCGTTTCCTGCAAGCCCAAGTCCGATAACCATAATAACTGGTCCGACAACAATCGGCGGCAAGATATTCAAAAGCCATTTAACGCCGAACTGTTTTATTAATAAAGCGACTATTCCATAGATAATCCCTGCCATAAATCCAACTAGCATGGCAGTACCAGGACCACCACTGGCCTTAGCTGCGATGACAGGTGCAATAAAGGCAAATGAAGAACCTAAGTATGCCGGTATTTGACCTTTAGTAATTACTAAGTATCCCAGTGTTGACAATCCACTTGAAATCAGCGCAACGGAAGGGCTTAACCCTACTAAAAAAGGTACTAATATTGTTGCTCCAAACATGGCGAACAAATGTTGTATACTAAGAGAAATCCATTGCGGGACTTTTGGTCTTTCATGTACGTCTAATACGATGTCTTGTCTTGTCATTATTCTCTTCCCCTATTCTCTTTTGCTGTAGCTTATTCTTTTTCATGAATGCTTACTTGATCAATTGGATCCACTTCGTTCAACTCAACTACAATGACCTCTGAACTGGACGTCGGAATATTTTTCCCAACGAAATCCGCCCGAATGGGCAGTTCCCGGTGTCCTCTGTCAACCAAAACAGCCAATTGAATTAGGGATGGCCGGCCGATATCCATTATCGCGTCCATCGCGGCCCGAACCGTTCGACCTGTATATAATACGTCATCAACTAGGATTATCGTTTGTTCTTTTATGTCGACTGGTATACTAGACCCATGGATCATTGGCTCACTGTTCGGAGTCTTCATCGTTAAATCATCGCGATATAGGGTTATATCTACTTCGCCAACCGGTATCGGATTTCCCTCAATTTGTTTAATTCTCTCTGCAAGGCGATTTGCTAGATAAATTCCTCGAGTTTTAATGCCAACTAGAAGACAGTTTTCAATTCCTTTGTTACGTTCAATAATTTCGTGCGCAATTCGTGTTAATGCTCTGCGAATGGCTTGTTCATCAAGGACAATTGCTTTTTCCTTCATGTTAGCTCCACCTCTTTATTTTTAGTTTTCCAAAATATCGATTTTGTATATCAAATCAAATGCGCCTTGGCGTATTTGTGCCCAGAGTTTTTCGAGCTTGCTCGAAAAACTACCTTTAAAAATCTGAGGCATCCGCCGGAGGCTTTAACTTTATTCAGCAGGGGTTTGTGCCCTCACTGAAAGGAGTACTAAATTGGCATTCATCTCGCCACTTATGGAAGCGGGAGACTTCTGCTGAATGAAGTTAAAACAAAAATCCTCTCACCGATTGGCGAGAGGATCGTTTTTTGTACACGAAGATAAGAGAACAGTCTTCCCCTAGTATTCATATCACGATTTCCTTCTCAGCCTCACGGGACTGTAGTTAAAGGACCTATTTATTTTGTTAAAATAATTATCCCACTAATATCGAATTTTGTCAATTAGCTTTTCGAAGTTTATTTAGTAATACTTCAAATTCCCCTGGTAGTGGTGCTTCAAATTGCAAAAACTCTTTAGTGCGCGGATGGATAAATCCTAATATACCTGCATGAAGCGCTTGCCCACCGAGATCCATTGTTTTTTTCGGTCCATACTTTGGATCACCAACTAAAGGAAAGCCAATATACTTCATATGAACTCTTATTTGGTGAGTACGGCCGGTTTCAAGCTGACATTCAACAAAGGTATAATCTTTAAATCTTTCTAACACCCGGAAATGGGTTACAGCTGTTTTACTATTTTCATCAGTTACCGTCATACTTTGGCGATCATTTTTGTCCCGGCCAATCGGTGCATCAATGGTGCCATTGTCGTGTGAAATATTTCCATGAACCAAGGCTTTGTATTTTATTAAGACAGTTTTATTAACTAGGTGGTCTACTAATGAT
>JAEWMK010000201.1 GCA_023457235.1 Bacillota bacterium | reverse complement strand
TTGCAACAGCACGTTGGATTGCAGCTTGAACGGAGAAATCTCCACATCCTGGACACCAGTTTGGTTTTACACTATTTCGAAAATCTTTAAATGTTGCCATCTTATAACAACTCCTTAATACTGTTGTGAATTTCACTAGGTAGGAACGGATTACCGTCATATTTCAATAAACTTTCTACCTTATTGTGATGTCCTACGTTTAACTTAAGGATTTGTGTTAACTGCCCAGTAGCATTATGTTCAACTACAACAACTTTCTTAGCTGAATCAACTAATGGTTGAATTTCCTCAACTGGGAATGGGTGAATTAAACGAACTTGTGCATGGTTCACTTTAATTCCATCATTTTCAAGGCGTACCATAGCTTCTTCAATACCACCGCGTGTTGAGTTAAATCCAAGTACTAATACATCAGCTTCGTCATGTTTCACATTTTTATGAACAGGATTCTTAACTTTTAAGTTCTCCATCTTACGGAAACGCTTGTCCATTTGCTCTTTACGATTTTTCGGAGCTTCAGATGGTCTACCAATTTCACTATGTTCAACACCAGTCATGTGGTGAAGACCATTTTTCATTCCTGGTACTACACGTGGTGAAATACCATCTTCAGTTACAAGGTAACGCTTGAAGTTTCCATCTGGACCATCAGCAACAAGCTCAGCATTAAGGTCAAGCTTACCACGGCGAATTTCTACTTTAGAGAAATCTAAAGGTTCAACTGTCTGTTTACCTAAAGATAATTGAAGATCTGTTAACAAGATAACAGGGCATTGATATTCTTCAGCAAGGTTTAATGATTCAACTGCATCAAAAAATGCTTCTTCAACAGTACTTGGTGCAAGAACAATTTTAGGAATTTCCCCGTGAGTTCCATAAATCATAGCCATTAAGTCAGATTGTTCAACTTTCGTTGGCAATCCTGTACTTGGACCCCCACGTTGTGTATCAACAATTACGACCGGTGTTTCAGTCATACCGGCAAGACCAATACCTTCAGCCTTTAATGAAAGTCCAGGACCTGAAGAAGCAGTAATTGCACGCGCACCACCATAGTTAGCACCGATTGCCATTGTGATCGCAGCAATCTCATCTTCCGTTTGAATTACAGTACCACCGTATTCTGGAAGTTTCTTGATTAAATACTCCATAATTTCAGAAGCTGGCGTGATTGGATAGGCAGACATAAAACGACAGCCGCCGGCAACAAAGCCCATTGCGATTGCGTCGTTACCAATCATAAATAAACGCTTCTTACCGTCAGCCTTATCAAGCTTCATTGTAGATAGCGATTCACCTGCTTGATCCTTAATATATTGATAGCCCTTTTGGATGGCTTCCATATTTTTCTCAACAACTTGTTGCCCTTTTTTGCCAAAAATCTCATCAACTACTTCTCTGAATGATTCAACTTCTAATTCAAGTACAGCACATGATGCACCAACTGCAACCATGTTTTTCATTAAAGAAGTACCTAGTTCAGTAGCAATATCTGTAAACGGCACTGAATAGAAAGTAACATTTGAGTTTTCAGGTATTACAGGGTTAAATTTTGAATCAGCGATTACAACGCCGCCTTCACGTAATTCATGAAAGTTCACATCGATTGTCTCTTGATCAAAAGCTACTAAGATATCAAGATCATCAGAGATAGATCGAACTTCAGTCGTGCTTACACGAATTTTGTTGTTTGTATGGCCGCCTTTGATACGGGAAGAAAAGTGGCGATAACCGTATAAATAGTAACCTAATCGATTAAGAGTAATAGCAAAAATTTCCCCAGTACTCTCGATTCCTTCCCCTTGTTGTCCGCCAACTTTCCATGAAAGTTGATTGATCATCTCTTACACCCCTTTTGATGTACATTTATGATAAATGTTTCAACGATTTTAAGTGTAGCACGATTCCATTGAGCACCTATGTAAAAAAGATTAAACTATTTTGATAATCAGTGTATGGAAGGGTACTAAACGTATTCAATTCTAGACGTATAAAATGAAAAAATCAACCCTTAGAAACACATTTTTGACAATTTTGTGTATATAATTTTCATAGGGTTTAATTTGGAAAGTTATCTACAAAATTTTGATAGCAAAATTTAGAAATTTGCTCATTTGAAAAATGTTTTTGTAACTCGGAAGTAAGCAACTTATAGCCTCGATAATCCTCTAAACCATTGACAGTATCATCAATACCATCAAAATCAGAACCAAAACCAATATTGCTTTCACCGCCTAAAGCACAAATATAGTCGATATGGTTGAGGATATCTTTAATATGTGTATTTTGAACATTTTCACTAAGAAAATACGGAACAAAGGTGATGCCAATTATCCCCTTTTTCTCAATCAATGCCTTTATTTGGTCATCCTTTAAATTGCGGGGATGTTGAAATAAGGAAAAAACATTGGAATGTGATGCGATTGGAAACTGTGCCACTTCCATTGTATCCCAAAAGGATCTTTCACTTAAATGGGACACATCTGTCCACATTTTTAAGTCATTGTTTAATTGCACTACCTCGATACCAAAATTTGAAAGGCCTCCATTTCTCTTTTCACGGCACCCATCTGCCACTGCATTTGCAAAATTCCAAGTCAAACCTACGGACCGGACTCCAAGTCTGTATAGTGTTTTTAGTTTTACCAAGTCATGCCCGATTGCATCACAGCCTTCTAAAGTTAAAATTGCGCCGATTTCATCCTCATTAAGTTTGAGTATATCTGCTTTTTCCAGCACCAATTTTATCTTGGGACGGATGTCATTTAAAACTCTTTCATAAAAAATATCAACCATTTCTAAGGCAACATTAAAACGATCATCGAACCTGACACTTTCCGGTATATAAATGGCGAAACATTGCACTTTACTTCCAGCAAACACCAAATTTTCATAGTTTACATGAAGGATATCACTGTCTTTGAAAGATATTTTGTTATTAAGCCACATTTTATACAATACATCACAGTGGGCATCAAAGATTTTCATCATAAGTAAGTCCTCCGTTTCCATACAAAACAAGGGGCTATCTAAATTTTCCAAGCACCCCATACTAATAAACAACTATTAGTATTTATTTGGCTGCAAGTCAATAGACGCCCCTACGTAAATTATTATTTTAAGTTTTTTAAAAAAATTTTAGCGAGGTTCAACAATTAATTTAATTGCTGTTCTCTCTTCGCCGTCAATCAAAATATCTGTAAAAGCAGGAATACATATTAAATCGACTCCACTCGGTGCAACGAACCCTCGTGCGATCGCAACCGCCTTTACGGCTTGGTTTAGGGCACCTGCACCAATTGCTTGAATCTCAGCGGCGCCTCGTTCACGTAAAACCCCCGCAAGTGCTCCAGCTACAGAATTAGGATTAGATTTTGCTGAAACTTTTAATATTTCCATTCCTGGTTCCTCCTCGTATGAATAAGTAGATCAAGTAGATCATTTAATCTTTCCTCTCTACTATATTCACGAAATTCCCAGTTATTCCTGCTTAATCCTTATTATTTTTCTAAAAAGTTTTAAAATTCACTCAAAAATGGATGATCTTCGTTTATTAATATTCGGTCGATTTTTTGTGCTTTTCCTGTTTTCGGATCTATATCAACAACAACGCCGCTTAGTTGCTCCCGACCTTTCATTACTTCAAATCTTACCGGAAGACTCGTCAGGAATCTTTTTAATACTGCCTCCCTTTCGACCCCAAGAATACCGTCATACGGTCCTGTCATCCCTACATCCGTTATGTAGGCAGTTCCATTCGGAAGAATTCGGTTATCCGCCGTTTGCACATGTGTATGGGTTCCAACTACTACGGAAACCTTTCCATCCAAGTACCAACCCATCGCTTGTTTTTCACTTGTTGCTTCGGCATGGAAATCCACAAAAATAATATTCGTTCTCTTTTGGATTTCTTTTATTAATTCATCCGCTTTTTTAAAGGGACAATCAAGTGGCGGCAAAAATGTTCTTCCCTGCAAATTGATAATCGCTATTTCGACTCCATTCAGGTTCAAGAAACAATAACCTTTTCCCGGTGTTTGATCAGGGAAATTAGCAGGTCTCACTAGATATTTTGCATCATCAATAAACTCAAAGATTTCTTTATTATCCCAGGAATGATTGCCAAGTGTTACGACATTCGCTCCGGCTTCTAAAAATGAACGATATATTTTTTCAGTTATTCCCTTTCCAGAGGCTGCATTTTCTCCGTTAATAATCGTTACGTGGGCCTTATATTTTTTTTGCAATTTCGGTAAATAAGTGTCAATCATATTTCTGCCGGGGGACCCTACAACATCCCCAATAAATAATATTCTCATTCGGTAACTCCTATCTTGTTTTAACATGATAATTTCAGTTTTACATACAGTTTTATTATTGTCAAAAACAAAAGAAGTGGTGAATAAATTCACCACTTCTTTCTATTTTGCGTACTCGACTGCTCGAGTTTCACGTATAACAGTCACTTTAATATGACCAGGATAGTCTAATTCACTTTCAATTCTCTTTCGAATATCTCTAGCTAATTTATGGGCTTGTAGGTCATCTACGGTATCTGGTTTGACCATTATTCTAATTTCGCGGCCTGCCTGAATTGCAAATGATTTTTCTACACCCTCATATGACTCAGAAATTTCTTCAAGCTTTTCTAATCTGCGAATGTAGTTCTCGAGTGTCTCACTTCTAGAACCCGGTCTCGCAGCAGAAAGTGCATCAGCAGCAGCTACCAAAATAGCAATGATTGATGTAGCTTCCGTATCACCATGGTGGGAAGCAATACTGTTGATTACTACTGGATGTTCTTTATACTTGGTTGCAAGTTCAACACCAATTTCAACGTGACTTCCTTCAACCTCGTGGTCAATTGCTTTTCCAATATCATGAAGTAGTCCTGCTCGTTTGGCAAGAGTGATATCTTCACCTAATTCAGCAGCCATTAAACCAGCTAGGTGAGCTACCTCCATAGAGTGCTTCAATACGTTTTGCCCGTAACTTGTCCGATACTTTAATCTACCTAAGATTTTGATTAGATCAGGGTGTAAACCATGAACACCAACCTCAAACGTAGATTGTTCTCCAACTTCACGGATATATTCATCAACTTCTCGTCTAGATTTCTCTACCATTTCTTCAATTCGAGCCGGATGAATACGACCATCTTGAACTAGTTTTTCTAAAGCCAGTCTTGCAGTTTCACGACGAATCGGATCAAAGCCGGATAAAATTACAGCTTCCGGAGTATCATCAATAATCAGATCGATTCCTGTTAACGTCTCAATCGTACGTATATTTCGTCCTTCACGTCCGATAATACGTCCTTTCATTTCGTCATTAGGTAAGTTAACAACAGACACTGTTGTCTCTGCAACATGATCCGCAGCACATCTTTGGATGGCTAATGATAGGATTTCCTTCGCTTTTTTGTCTGACTCTTCTTTAATGCGATTCTCGTTTTCCTTTATCATCACTGCAGTTTCGTATGAAAGCTCTTTTTCAAGATTTTCAATGATAATGTGTCTAGCTTCATCCTTGGATAATCCAGAAATTCGTTCGAGTTCTGCTTGTTGTTGACGAACCATTTCATCCATTTTGCTTTCCAACTCTTCAATATGCTGTTGTCTTTTGACAAGAGAATCTTCTTTCTTTTCAAGCGTTGCTTCGCGTTTATCTAAGCTTTCACTTTTCCGGTCAAGAGTCTCTTCCTTTTGCATCAAACGATTTTCTTGCTTCTGTAACTCGCTCCTTCGTTCACGGATTTCTCGCTCCGCTTCTGTACGAATTTTATGATTTTCATCCTTTGCTTCAAGTAGCGCTTCTTTCTTAGATGCCTCAGCATCACGTTTAGCATCTTCGATAATTTGCTGCGCTGCATGCTCTGCACTTGTAATCTTAGCTTCTGCAATGGATTTTCTAACAAAATAACCAACAACTGCACCGACAAGTATGGCCAGCAAAATGGAGATGATAGTAATTAGGTCCATCATTTCACCTCCTCTTGCTATCGACTTGTACATCTTTCATGAATGATAAAATACATTCTTTTTTTCGATAAAGCACATAGTTTCCATAATTTTCAATATCTAAAAATAGTGAAATTATACATACTAATTGTAAATGTGCAGAATACCGTTGTCAAGTAATGTCTATTGGCAATTAGAAAAGCGGAAGCGCCCGTTCAGCGACGTATAAACTGGAGCACATCGACTGAGATAAAGGAAACACGGCGAACTTGTGAGCCGATGTTGACTTATCGTAGGGAGGTGGGTGAAGTTTACTAGTCGCTGGGTGCTGAAGCTAGACAGCAAAAAAGAAGCATCCGGTATCGAACGCTTCTTTTGTAATATTATTCTTCAAATAGTTCTTCTTGGGCAGCTGCGTTTTCAGCTTCAGCTGCTACCACCGGATTATCTAATCCATAATGAGTACGTACTAGGTCGCGTATTTCCACGTAAAGGTTAGGATTTTCTTTAAGAAATTGCTTTGCATTTTCCCGACCTTGACCTAGACGCTCTTCATTATAAGAGTACCATGCACCACTTTTTTGAACGATATCAAGTTCTGAAGCGATA
Organism: Bacillota bacterium; assembly: GCA_023457235.1. Lineage (GTDB taxonomy): Bacteria > Bacillota > Bacilli > Bacillales > Bacillaceae_J > Schinkia. The sequence continues at coordinate 645 of JAEWMK010000201.1, read as the reverse complement.
TCTATTAATTCTCCTTCTCTAGTAATACCTTCTCCGTACATGATATCTACTTCTGCTGTTTTAAATGGTGGCGCTACTTTATTTTTAACTACTTTAATTTTTGTTTTACTTCCGACCATTTCATTGCCTTGCTTAATTGTTTCGGCACGGCGAACTTCCAGACGAATCGAGCTGTAAAATTTCAATGCCCGTCCACCAGTTGTCGTTTCCGGATTTCCGAACATTACACCAATTTTTTCACGAACTTGGTTTATAAATATCGCAATTGTTTTTGATTTATTGATGGCACCTGACAATTTACGCAATGCTTGTGACATAAGGCGCGCTTGTAACCCCATGTGGGAGTCACCCATTTCACCTTCAATTTCAGCTTTTGGTACTAATGCCGCAACAGAGTCAATTACGATGATATCAACTGCGCCACTGCGTACTAGAGCATCAGCAATCTCAAGCGCCTGCTCTCCTGTATCTGGTTGGGATAACAGTAGTTCATCAATATTTACACCTAATTTTTCTGCATAAACAGGATCGAGCGCATGTTCGGCGTCAATGAAGGCCGCCGTTCCACCTAACTTTTGCACTTCTGCAATCGCGTGGAGGGTTACCGTTGTTTTACCAGATGATTCAGGCAGGAATGTTATACAC
>JAEWMK010000200.1 GCA_023457235.1 Bacillota bacterium | reverse complement strand
CTCTTCATAGTCATCCCATTTTACATTTACTTGTATCACTTCATCTTCGTTTACCTTTGCTCCGTTTCCAGTTCTTCCCCCACTCTTAAATGTAACCTGTGTGGGCGGCTCATCAAATTCCATTTTACTACTTCCGCCACCAGCAGATGTTTTATAAGAGTATTCAAGGGTTTTCATTGTAGAAATCTCTTCCAAAGACCCTTTGTATGTTAATATAAATTCCTTGTTATTTTCATTAGAGTAAGTGATAGTACCATCTTTTTTCCCCCATATTTCTGTCCCACTAAAGGAATATTCTGCTTTCCAATATTCGCCTTCTCCATTAAAAATATAATCATAATGGATTTTTTCGTTTGAACAAGCAGTCAAGACTATAATTGTGAATAATAGGGTTAGTATATTTTTCAATGTAACCGCCCCCTGCATATTTATATTTCTAATTACATTTTACAATAAATTCTAAATTCTGTGACCCTTTATTGTAGGGAGTGTTACATCAACAAGTAGGAAATGCCGTAACAACTTTTCTTAACTAAGGCAATCGTATCGACTTCCATCCTTACATGCTTGGTCTGCATATGGGGAACTTTCAAATAAATAACACAGTAAATTGGTTAAATACATTTCAATGGAAGATACTATTCTTAAAATAAAGATTGAGCCATAAAGAGTGGTGGAATAAAAGTGGAATTATTATTTTTGATTCTATGCACGGTGTCTATTATAGGTGCTTTCATTTTCGATGGTTTTGGATTTCTTATTTTGGTAACCAGTTTTTTTGCCTTGAGTGTAATCTTTGGTTTTCTTACTACAATATTCGGAAAATCATTTGGATGGCTTTTTCGAACTGCTTTATTAGGATTTTCGATAATACTTATTAATTCCACATTGGAGCATATCAAGGATTTTCCAATTTATTGGTCAGGCAACTACCAAGTCGCTGAAGGATATGCTTTGATCCGTAAGGGGAATGGAAAAGGCTCAGGAGTAGTTATTGAAGTGGATGGAAGAGAGTTTGGTTACAATGTGCCCCATAAAATAAAGATTTCAGATAATGGGAGATACATCAAAATACACTACTTACCAAACACAAACATTATTATGGATTGGGAGTTTGTCCATTAATATCAAAATGAACATACTACACATACTAGTGGGAGGATGCCGACATGAAAACAAATAAAAATAAAAAGCAACAGCAACCGTTAAATTTTAATAATGATGATGTTTATGGAATATTTAAGCAAGAAATGGATGTTGATTCAGATGTAAATGAGGATGCTAACAGGGAACGATTGTTAGATGAATCAGTAGATGTTTTTTTGGAATTTCCAAAATAATAAGAGGGCATTACGCCCTCTTAAATGGTCACATTTGTGGTCACACAAGTGGTCACAAACCTTGAAATTAAGCTTGATTTTCGGAAAAAGAAAACATTTTTTTAAACGAATACTATGCCAATCTAAAGATAATACCATGTCCGCCTTTTGGATATTCCCATTTAATGTTCTGGTGAGGGCACCCTATGCGACAGCTTCCGCATTCATGACAGCCTTCATAGCCGACAAACATGCGACCTTCTTTTTCCCATTTATACACTTCACCTGGACAGAACACTGTACAGATTTTATCAGGACATTTGGTTGCACAAATGTCATGGTCTAAAACGGTTAAATGAGATTTTGAATCGGCTTTATAACGGACTAAATACTGTTTTTCCTCAATTGTCTTTGCGTCTTTAGCCATTATTTCATCACCTTCCATGCACGGTATAGATCTTTCGCAACAGCAAGCTTTCCTTTATTACCAATCATAGTTTGAATCGCTGCTTTCTGTTTGTCACGCTTCGGAGTTCCATCTACAGAGAAGAAGCTGCTTGCTGCTTGATTCATTAATGGGATATATTCCTTAAAGTATTGTGGATTTGTCTCAAATGTGTGTGTTGCATCCTTATACTTTTCAAGGTCTTTTCCAATAAAGCTGTTCATTACTTTTTCACGGTATTTTGACAAGGCAGCTTCAGAAATATCGCCTTTTTGTTTTGCTTCTATAATCGTTTCAGCGGCTAATCTTCCTGATGTCATCGCCATATTGGATCCTTCACGGTGTATTCCGTTTACAAATTGAGCGGCATCACCAACGACTAATACGCCATCCCCGTATAATTTCGGAATTGAATGATACCCGCCTTCCGGAATTAAATGAGCTAAATATTCGGCAGATTCACCGTCCTTAATTAACGGCTTCACCATTGGGTGATTTTTCACATACTCCAACAGCTCATATGGTTTAATTTTTTCCTTCATCATACTTGATAAAGTTGCACCGACACCAATGTTTACACTTTCCTTATTTGTATAAATGAAACAGGTACCTAAATTACCTTTTGTTGCATCACCAAAGACTTCAATAGAAACCCCTTGGTTGTCGCCAACATTAAAGCGATCATTGATCACATCTTTTGGTAGATTAATAACTTCCATTGCACAAAGAGCAACCTCATCCGGGCGAAGCTCTTTATGGAAGCCAAGCTGTTTTGCTAAAAGAGAGTTAACCCCATCGGCTAAAACTACAACATCAGCGTATACATCCCCATCCGGGCGGTCAGTACGAACACCGATAACTTTGCCGTTTTCAACGATACATTCAAGGACCACTGTTTCATTAATAAGTAGGGCTCCAGCCTCTTCAGCCTTTTTAGCAAACCATTGGTCAAACTTTGCACGAAGGACAGAGAAGCAATTATATGGGGCCTCTCCCCATTCTTCATTCTTCACGCTTGACGTCACACATGACTTTTTATCCATTAACCATGCACGCTGTTCAACGATTGGTCTTTCAATTGGAGCTTCTTTCCAGAATTCCGGAATAATGTCTTCCAACTGCTTTCTGTATAGAATACCACCCATTACGTTTTTTGCACCAGGGTATTCACCACGTTCAATTAATAAGACTTTTAATCCTGCTTTTGCACTTGTATAAGCACATGCAGAACCTGCAG
>JAEWMK010000199.1 GCA_023457235.1 Bacillota bacterium | reverse complement strand
GCAATCAACTCCAGCCCTAAATTTTTTCCCATTGAAATAATAGTGCTTACAATTACTTTGTTATTTTCCTCAGTAAATAAGTTCGTAATAAAGGAGCGGTCTATTTTTAATTGGTCAATTGGGAATGAATAAAGATAACTTAAAGAGCTATAACCCGTTCCAAAATCGTCTACTGAAATACGAACCCCTAATTTTTTTAGGCTCTGTAGTATCGATATCACTCTATCCGTATTTCCAGCCATACTTTCCGTTATCTCAAGCTCTAAGTCTTCAGGTTTAATTTTGGATATTTGCAAAGTTCGTGCTACAGTTTCTACTAAATCTTCTTGATACAATTGACGCAATGAAAGATTTACAGATAGCCTTAAGTTCGTAATCCCCATTTCATTCCATTTTTTCAATTGGTTGCAGGCTTCGATCATAACCCAATTCCCGATCGGTATAATTAAGCCCGTTTCCTCTGCCAAAGGTATAAATCTGCCCGGTGGTATCATTCCTTTATGATGGTGATTCCAGCGAATTAACGCCTCAACCCCAATGATTTCACCTGTCTCAATATTGACTTGCGGCTGATAATGTAAAACCAATTCCTCACGGTCAAGAGCCTGACGCAAATCATTTTCTAAAAAAAGATTCTCAAGTAATTCTTTATTCATATCAGGATGGTAAACCAATACTGCCTGTCCGTTTTTCTTAGCCTCATGCATAGCCAGTTGGGCTTGCTTTATCAAATGGTTTGTCGCTTCAATATTTTCATTAAATAAGGAAATACCCATTGAAGACGTAATATGAAATTTAAATCCTTTTGCAATCATCGGTTCTTCAATTCGTTTATGGATTTTATTTGCGATATGAACGAGTTCTTCAAGATTCTCTTTACCCGGCATGAAAAACATGAATTCATCCGCAACCATTCTAGCCAGTATTACATCATTAGTACTAAATTCCTTTAATCGCTCTGCGATCGTTTTTAAAAACAAATCCCCCATTTCGTTTCCTAATGAATCATTTACATTTTTAAAACGATTTAAATTGACTGAAATAAGGGCATAACTTTCGCCTGTATTCTCTGTTTTTTTCATATTTTCTTCAAGACATTTCAAAAGATAGTTCCGATTATATAAACCGGTTAACTCGTCGTGATAGGCAAGATAGTTTACCTTTTCAATAACGGCCTCAAGTTTTATTTCACTTTCATTTAATGCTATTTGCGCTTCTTTTTGCTTTAGAAATGCAACCAAAATCGCAGCAGAAATGATACCAAGTTCAAGAGTAAAACGTATTAATAAAGGCAGCGAATCAAACACTGGGATGATATATATACAAGAAAAAGCTAAAAGTAAGCCAATTAGTATTAAAATAGTGGTCCGATACTTGGTCTTGGTATTTCTAAACATCAGATGTCTCCTCGGAAGTATTTCATCTAAAAAATGATAATTTTACCACATTATAAAATATTAATGAAGGTCTGTATATAATAATTGTTATTTATTCAGGAATTGTCCTTTTTTAATAAGTATATTATTGCTGTATTTATACAAACCTATATTAAGAACATAGAGGAAAAAGGAGATTATAGAATGAGGCTTACACCAAAACAAGTAGTTGAATTACATGGTTTTAATAATCTTACTAAATCCTTAAGCTTTAATATGTTTGATATTTGCTATACAAAAACAAAGGAAGAACGTGAGGCTTATATAAATTATATTGACGAACAATACAATGCAGACAGACTTACTAAAATTCTGACTCATGTTACCGAAATTATCGGAGCAAATATATTAAATATTGCTAAACAGGATTATGTACCACAGGGAGCTAGTGTTACAGTATTAATCTCAGAAGGGCCAGTTGATGAGTCAGTGGAAGAAGCATTTGAAGAATCTCCAGGACCGATTCCAGGGTCTGTAGTTGCCCAAATGGATAAAAGCCATATAACCGTTCATACATATCCTGAATCCCACCCTGATGAAGGAATCAGTACGTTTCGAGCAGATGTGGATGTATCAACCTGCGGTGAAATTTCACCACTTAAAGCATTAAATTATCTAATCCACTCGTTTGAAACCGATGTTATGACCATTGATTACCGAGTACGTGGGTTTACGAGAGATATTTCAGGTCACAAATTATTTATTGACCATGAAATTAACTCAATTCAAAATTACATCCCCGATGAAGTGCAAGCCTTATATCAAATGATCGACGTTAACATCTACCAAGAACATATTTTCCATACAAAATGTAAGCTCAAACAATTTGATTTGGACAATTATTTATTCGGATATACGAAAGAAAAATTGTCACAACAAGAGCAGCTTTCGATTGAGAGAAAGCTAAAAATTGAAATGGATGAAATCTTCTACGGTAAAAATATTACGAATGGGTTTGAATAAACCATTTCACTTTTATTCCGCAGTTGCTATGATTAAGTAAAATATTAGAAATTTTAGGGGACATAAAGCATGAGTAGAAGATTAGCTTACTTATATATTGCAACTGCGGCATTTTGCTGGGGAATCATCGGGATTTTTATTTCTTACCTTTATGAATTAGGCTTTAATCCAACACAGGTTGTTGCGATTAGATTAATTACGGCTGCCGTTGTTCTTTTTCTTTATGTTTATTTTACGAATCGGCACCTCCTTAAAATTAAACTATCCGATAGTAAATATATTATCGGGACCGGTATCGTAAGTTTGGGGTTTTTTAATTGGTGCTTATTTAATGCACTTCAGGAAACAACGATTGCGATTGCTGCGATTTTACTCTACACTGCACCAGCCTTTGTCACTATTTTATCGAGGTTATTTTTTAAGGAGCCATTAACTGCTAGAAAGCTATCGGCTTTATTCGTAACGTTTATCGGCTGCGCTTTTGTTATCAGCGTGTTTCCAAGTACCAGTGATTCAATTTCAACTTATGGGTTGATTCTCGGCATAGGAGCAGGGCTTTTTTATGCCCTGTATAGCATTTTCGGTAAATTCGCACTGATGAAGTATGACTCAATAACGGTTACGATTTTTACATTTATATTTGGAGCCGTTGCGATTACTCCCTTCAGCGGATTGAGCTCAGTAATTCCTCTGATTTTAAATATAAAGGCGGTACTGTGCATAATCGGTCTTGGTATTGTCTCAACCGTATTCGCTTTTACATTATATACAAAAGGACTTAGCGCAGTTGAATCAAGCCGGGCATCGATTATCGCGACAATTGAACCGGTTATTGCCGCACTTTCCGGCTTTCTCGTCTTTAACGAAAGGCTCGGAGGATGGCAGTATATAGGCATTCTGATGGTCATTGCCGCTGTCATTATTGTACAGGAACGTAATGAAAAAGAAATACCTTCGGATCTAGAGCTAAACCATTCATCATCTTCTGGAGAATTTTGATTTCGGTCAAATTCTTTTCGAGGGTTTTATGAGAAACTATTATTATCAAAACAATAAGGAGACTGATAATTATGGAAAAACAATCCCTTCAAGCATATAAAGAATATAGTGATGAAAAATTTACGAAAAGAATCATTTATAATAAAGGTGGCAGCACTGTATTCGTATTAAATTTTATGCCTGGGCAACAGCTCCCTGAACATACTCACCCTGGAACTGAAGTTTATTTGCTCGTTCTTGATGGCGAAGGTACTTTTATTATTGATGGAAAAGAAGTTACTGTTGCAGCTAACGATGTGGTTCATTGCGGTTCTGATGAAAAAATGGCATTTAAAAATAGCGGTACAAGCCCAGTTAGCCTTTATGTTGCGTTAAATAAAATTCCGAATGAAAATTATGCGAAAGATATTTAAGTAAAAAGAATGGAAGCATGAAATTCATGCTTCCATTCTTTTTTTCATATTAGTTTTCTACTGATATATAATATCATTCTTTAGGGCTTCAACTCTAGTTAAAGCTTGGTCAATGTCCTTCTCCTCTACGCCAAAATGTGCGAGAGAGTCATGCAAGTGTTTTACAATCGCATTAAAATGATCGGGTTGCAAGTTCATTCCTGCATGCGCTTTTGCCATGGATTGGCCGGAATATTGATTAGGACCGCCCAATGCAAAGCTAATAAACTTCGTTTGATGCTCGCGCTGTTTATCCATATCGGTATCCTCGAAAAAGTGGTTTACAGTAGGATCTTTCAGCACCAACTCATCATAAAAATAGTCGACAACCTTTCCGATTGCTGCTTCCCCGCCAACTTTTTCATATAATGTTTGTTCCATGAAAATACACCCTTTCTAGTAAAGTCACAACAACAAGTATTCTCTTCAAACTTCGGGAAATTATTCTGCTACCCCCAAAAAACAAATTGTTCACTAGAATTATTTAAGAGAAGAAATCTATACATAGAATGGATGAACAACATGTTTTTTACTCATAATATTGGAATTGGAATCGATTTAGGATCAACAAATATATTATTACACCAAAAAGGGAAAGGGATTATCTTTCAAGAACCTTCCGTTATCGCCATTAATGTTGCTACAAATGAAGTTGTGGCAATAGGAAATGAAGCAAAAAATATGATTGGAAAAACTCCAAAAAATGTAGAGGTAATAAACCCTATTAAAAATGGCGTTATTTCTGATTACAATCGGACAGCTCAAATACTTAAAATATTAATGAAGAAGGTAACAAGAGGAAGTAGTTTTGCATTAAGAAAACCAAATGTTATAATTGCCGCACCAACAAAATCAACCCCCGTTGAAAAACGCGCCATGATCGATGCCGTTAAAAATTGTGGTGCGAAGCAAGTTCATATTATTGAAAACACAATATCAGCTGCGATCGGCTCCGATCTTAAAGTTGATGAACCGATCGCAAGTATGATTGTTGATATCGGAGGAGGCACAACAGAAGTTGCGATCATTTCCTATGGTGGTGTAGTTGCATGCCATACGCTTAAAATTGGCGGAGACAAATTTGACGAAGATATCACTCAGTATATTCGCAAAAAATATAATTTACTTATTGGTCAACAAACAGCCGAACAAATAAAAATTGAGATTGGTTTTGCAACTAAGAATCACGATGAATTAACTTGTAATGCCCGCGGCAGATACTTGGTCACTGGGCTTCCGAATACAATTACACTTTCATCTAAAGAAGTACATGATGCAATGAAGGAATCTTTGGAACAAATATTAGCTACGATTCGTTTAACATTAGAAGAGTGTCCACCTGAATTAAGTGGAGATATTGTAGATTATGGAATTACTTTAACTGGCGGCGGGGCCCTTTTAAAAGGAGTTCAGGAATGGCTAAGTGAAGAAATCCATTTACCAGTAAATCTTGCTCCTTCACCACTTGAATCTGTGGTGGTTGGTACAGGGAAGGCGCTTGGGTTTGTTGATAAAATGAAGAATGAGAGCATTTCTCTTGCTTATTTTAAAGGCAAAACGCCAAAAACCGTAAATTAGAATAGGGAAGTCTTTTTACAGACTCCCTTAATATAATATTCTGGCATCAGTTTTCATGAAAAACTGGTAAAGCAAAATAAACATCCTTATACACACCTATTAACATTGTAACCACCGCTTACACTTGTTTACGATTTTAAATAAAAGAAACACCCACTCAAATGAATGGGTGTAATACGTATATTACCAAGAATCTTCTTCTGTATCTGCTAGCCAATTTTCTTTGCCAGCTTCATCTGGAATTGATAAATGGCTTCTTGATGCTTCTTCGATGGCATGGTATGCCCAGTGAGTTGGTGAAACATCCGGCCATTTTTGTTTAGAGGCATTCATTAATTGGCCACGGTTGAAAATTTTATTGATTACTGTAACAGCTTCTGCTCTTGTAACAAATTGATTCGGCTTGAAACTACCGTCCGTATAACCATCCATAATGCCTGCTACTTTGACAGCTTCAATTTCGTCTTTGGCCCAGTAGCCTACTGGAACATCTTTAATTGAGTTTATATCAACAATTTTCAATTTCATATATCTCGCTACAGCTGCTGCAAATTCCGCTCGTGTTACTTTATTATTTGGCTTAAAAGTACCATCGTTGAAGCCAACAAGTATTTTTTCTTTATT
>JAEWMK010000198.1 GCA_023457235.1 Bacillota bacterium | reverse complement strand
CCTGAGCCAGGATCAAACTCTCCGAAAAGTGTTTGATTGCTCAAAATTAATACTGACTTGCTTGTTGAACTTCAAGTTCAACTTTATTAGCACGCTTGACATTTTGTTTAGTTTTCAAAGATCATTTTGTTCTTGTTTGTCGTTGTCATTTGGCGACAAAAACTATCATACTATTTATCTTCTAAGAAGTCAACAACTTTTTTTAAAAAATGTTTTAAGTTGTTTTTAAGGGGCGACTGATGGGGATCGAACCCACGAATGCCGGAGCCACAATCCGGTGCGTTAACCACTTCGCCACAGTCGCCATAATATTGGCAGGGGCAGTAGGAATCGAACCCACGCTGGAGGTTTTGGAGACCTCAGTTCTACCGTTAAACTATGCCCCTATCATGTAATTAAATTTCTATCATTTACCTTTAGTCTATTATTCTCTTAACGACAAAATTAAGGATATCAGAATATTTCGCGGAAGTCAATAACTACTTCAAATAAAATTTTAATCTATTTCTATCATACTGACACTGAGAATTAATAATACCATACAATAATGGAAAATCAAGAAGTTTGTTCACTCAAGTGAAATTATATTAAGAAGACCGACATCAAATTTTACCGGTCTTCTGTTTCTATCTCTTGTTTTAATGAGTTGCTAAAGGAATCAACCCTATTTCAGATACATTTTTGTGGTCATATTTAAGTATTTCCCATCCGGGCAATCTAAATGTTATGGTATCAAAGCCATAAGGCGGATTATGTGGACCTTCAAATGTAACGATTTGAACGGTTATTTCATATTGACCATTCCGTATATCCCGGTTGATATTAATAATTCTCTCAGAATTAAACAGCCGTGATTCACCATAATATGTCTTTGTTGCTTTTAAAATCTCAGTACCGATTGCTCGTAGAAACGCTTTTTCCAGTATGACTTCACTGCCAATAGTGGGTATCTTTTTCGCTTCTGTTTTAACTACTTTCCAGCTTCCATTATCCTTTTTCAATGTATATAAAATATTTAACCCATCTAATTGAACGGCGTGGATATAGGCAACGTCTTCTTTAATGTAGATCCTTGGTTCTCTAACCCACGTCCATACTTCAGATGTCAATACAGTTAAAAAAGCCTTACCTAAAGGAGTAATTTGCCCTTTTTCATCATAGTATGGAAACTCTCTGAAAAAATAGACTTCTTTAAGTCCTTTAAGATCAACATCAAAATAATATTTTTCGACAAAGTCTTTTTCTGAGGTTGTACCACCCGCTGCTACTGGTGCAGTGTTAATAGCCAACAATACAATTAATAAGACGAACAACCTTTTTTTCACTAAACTCACCTCCCCTATTATTAGTAGGTAGGTTCTCCAAAAAAGCGCCCAAAAATTTACTTCTTCATTTTAAGATAATATTTCCTTTTTCAGATTCGCAATTCCTTCCTTACAAACACCATAAGCAAGCCATGAACAGCCTTCACACAAATATTCTAGATCCTCAGGTTCAACCTTACTTGCAACAAGTGAAACGAGTTCGCTTTTTTTATATTCTCCACCATCTTTTATCCCCAAATGACTAATTACTTTTTCATCTAAATTAACTACAAATGCATCTGACTTTGGTGAGTTACAGTAACCCTCCCCTTTATTCGGACAAAAAGCACAGGTTTCGTCCAACCCAACAACTACTTGAATCGAAAAATCAACGGTTACATCCTTTATTTCTTCAACGATTTCTTTCATTTTTTCAACAAATTCAGGACTATACCCCATTCCTTTAAAACCGTGAACACATAAAAGATGATGCCCACGAAGGATCCTCTTTTTCAAAGTCCTCGCCACCTTTTGTTAACTTTCTCCCAATCTATTTTTCTCTATTTTATAATATTTTAACATTTAAACAACAATACTATAGGATATTAGAAAAACACGTAATTTGCCCATAATGGCAAATTTCGATCTTTTCTTATACTATAATCCATAAAATTTTCTTTCTTATAGTACAAAAAAAGAGATGTGAATCCGCATCTGATTCCATCTCCACAAATTCTATATTGTTAAACCTATTTAGTTATGAGCAAGCCTACTGTTTACTCACAAAATCCTTCTTTACCAGACTCTTCAAATTCCTATCATAAGCAATAACCGTGATGGGCTCACTCTCCCGTACCTTAAAAAAATCAATTTGCAGCTCCCAAGGCTGGGCATAGGATTCAGCCAACTTGTTTTTTCCTTGGTAGGCCGCTACAACATAAGGCTGCTCACCAAGCGGTAATTTTACATATACAATGCAATTTCGCTTATTTGTTGGTTTTATAATATCCTCAAATTGCTCAAATCGCGTTGCTTTTTGCTCAGACCCACCTACCTGAACATCTGATAAAAACCAATCGCTCGCAATATTCCGTTTATAAGTGTCGTCAACTAACTTGCTATCGCCCATGTCATAATTATTATTTTGATTATCATAATTTGTCGTTCTTTTATCTAAGTTGAAATAAGTTATTGCTTTTACTTTTGGATAGAGTCGATGTAGGAATCCATACATATTCCCGATTTGCCCGGCTGCCCATTCTGAAAAATCTTTATCTAATTCATAACTATAGTGGGAAACCGCTCCTTCTGATAGCATAATCGGTTTATGGTTATATTTTTCATATAGCGGCCTCAAATAATCGATTGGATTCCCGCCCGGTACCTCTTTCCCATGTGAATACGGAATGGTGTATAGGGAAAAACCAACCCAATCGACAACATCATCCCCAGGGTAATAGGGTTCTATATTGTGTCGCGGTAAAAAATTAGGTGACCAAACCATAGCTACATTAGGTGCCTCTTCCGCCATAATATCATGAATTAACTTAAATTTTTCTCGATATTTTTCAGGATTGCCGCTCCACGGAACCCATTCGCCGTTCATTTCTCCGGCAAATCGAAGAAAGACAGGAATGCCCGCTGCTTTTGCCTCTCTTGCAAATTGCCTCACATAGTCATCATCTAATACATCATCCAAACCATTGGAAGGCTCCCAGCCAATTTGCATCGCTCCGCCATTTTCTTTTACCTTATCAGCAAATGACAATGGAAAATATGAATTTGTATCGTGATATTCTTTCCTCCATGTTGTGTACGTTAAATACATGGCATGCTTTTTCCCATATAGCTCATTTACTTTATCGACGCTGCCGTTTTCTCGCTTTCCGGCAACAAACATCCCTAAATATGTACCGCTAGGAGGTTCAAATTTTGCTAACTTTTCCTGGTTTGTATAGGTCCCTTCAACTAAAAGTGACATTTCCGTATCAATATGATCAGCCCGAATTAAGTTCACAATGCCCCAATCAGCATGACCTGCCTTAGCCCAATAATCCGCGGTCGCCCTATAATATTGGACAGCTTGGTCATAGTTATGGGTTGTATCATAAAACACAGCTAACTCTTTACTGTAGGTTGCAGCATAGTTCCATTCTTCATTTTTAATTGCTTTTTCAAGATTCATTTTTAGTTCAGCAGGATCACTTGCGACAGTTACTTCTTGCAATAATAAAACGTTCGTAAAAACAAGAACAGCTGCAATACAAAATAGATATTTTTTCACTAACGAACCCTCCATCTATTTTCCATATAAATCATAGAGTTCTTTATTCAAGGAAAAAATATACTATTAATCCTTTTTTTCATTCATATTCTTTAAAATCTCTTTCAAAGTAGAATTAATATTATGTAGTGCGATTATCACAAAGCCAAGCATAAGGAAGGTAACGATTTCACGTGTAATAAAGGCTATAATTCCGATTACAGCAAAATATAAAGTGTACAACCAATTATTCATGTATTATCTCTCCTTTCTTAAAAAAAGCAGTGATAAAGCTATTACCACTAGCAGTACAACTTACTTCTATTTAAATTCTTTAACAGGCACATACCCCGTTTTTTCAATAAGAGCCTGACCTTGCTCAGACAAGATCCATTCAATAAATCTATCGACATTCGGATTATCAGTCCCGGCCGTTATCGCATAAAACTCCGCTGCTATCGGATATTCTCCGTTTCTTATCGTTTCTTTTTCAGGGAAAACACCGTTTATTTCGAGGTGCCGGATTTTTCCGTTTTGCACCATTTCATTTGAAAAAAATCTGAAGGTATATCCGATTGCATTTTTATAATTATGATAGTTAGCCGTTTGTTCAATAATTCCGCCCATACCAGTAACAATATCTTCTTTAGGTGGCACCATTAATGGCACGTCTTCCATTAGGTTTTCCAGAGCGGTCTGGCTGCCACTGTCATCCGGACGTTGGAAAGCACGAATTTTTTCATTATTTCCACCGACTTCTTTCCAATTGGTTATCTTACCGGAATAGATCCCTTGAATTTGTTCGACCGTTAGATTCTTAATAGGATTTTTGGCATTAACAAAAAACACAAACGCCTCACGACCAATTGGTGTCATGGAAAGCTTCAGACCACGACTTTCCGCCTCTTGCAATTGACGTTCAGACGGACCTGCTACAAAAATAATATCAACAACACCATCAAACAAATTTTGATAAGCCATATTCGTCTTGTTTGCCATCACTTCACTGCCATATATATCATAAGATTTCTCCGGATAAGTGGCTTGAACAAAGGCTGAGTAAAGAGGATATAAGGCCGTCGCACCATCTAGGATCGGGAGATCATCTTCTAATCTCAGTGTAGCCGGTTCACCTAAGGATACTGCTTTTGTGTCTGCTGCAAAAGGTTGGTACTGATATAAATCCTCTTCCGTATCATTCGCAATTTGCAAGCTTTCTTTATACGCGTCATAAGATTCATAACCGCCGATCGCAACAACAGCTAATATTAAATAACTAATAATGGCAATCTTTAATGATTTCCGGCTCCCTATTTTAAAAATTACAACGACAAAAAACACAAAAAGCATGAGACCCGTTACAGCAATAAGCGGGGCATAAAACTTTCCCTCTCCAATTAAAGATGTGAAAATAATTCCTATGAAACTACTACCCAGTAGAGCCAAAAAAACAATAATTGAAAAAAAGATTTTAACCCCTTTACTCACCTATATACTCCCCCTAAACTAACACTTTTCCCAACAATCCTAAATAGCTGCTTGCGCAAAATCCGAAAAACATATCCAATTCAACATTATCATATATCTCAACTTAAATGGGTTTGAAGTTCCAACATTTCTATTACAAAATATACCATCTACTTTCAAAAAAATAGGGACTGCGTTCAGCTGTCCCTAATGCCTAAAAATATTATCCATATTTTTCCTTCATCTTTTCGAATTCAATTAAGAGGCCACCCTCAATATTTTTATATAAAAGGAATATCCTTTATTCTTTCTTTAATTATGCCCATTTTAAAATCACCCATCTTCTTAGCTTTCAAAACTGACTATTCTGCCCATAACCGTCCCCTAAATGTTCCAGCAAATACAGAGAGTACTAA
>JAEWMK010000197.1 GCA_023457235.1 Bacillota bacterium | reverse complement strand
GTGCAGTATTCTTTGGGAATCGGATGAGCATCATGAGGCAGTGCAATCATTTTTAGATACTAAATAAGTTAGATGTACAAACAATATAGTGTTTTTAACTAGATTTTAGATTCTATCTTTTCTATTTGTTGCATAGAAATAAAAATAAAAACAATAGGAGAGATAGATATATGACAACATTAAGACAGGATGCGTGGACGCAAGATGAAGATTTATTGCTTGCCGAGGTTGTGCTTAGACATATTAGAGACGGAAGTACACAATTAGCTGCTTTTGAGGAAGTTGGACAAAAACTATCAAGAACAGCTGCAGCGTGTGGTTTTAGATGGAATTCAGCCGTAAGAAAACAATATAAGTCAGCAATTGAAATCGCCAAGAAGCAAAGAAAAGGTGAAAATGCTGTAGAACCAGCAAAACCAGTGCATGAAATTGTGGAGAAAAAATCTAAAAGCAAGGTAGAAAAAGTCGTTCAATCAGAGCAGCAAAATGAGTCAAAAACATTAGTATCCTTCGATTCTATTATTGAATTTTTGTCATCAGTGGAGTCAACTGTTAAGAATACTGAGAGTCTTAGTGAAGAAAATGAAGCGCTTAAAAATGAAATCAGTGAATTGCAGAAAGAAAAAAACGAGCTCCTTGTTAAAGTTGAAAAACTGACGGAAAATTACCATTTAATTGAAGAAGATTATAAAGCGCTTATAGAAATAATGGAAAGAGCACGAAAGATGATTGTTTTACAGGAAGAAGAAGGCTCCCGCTTTAAGTTCCAAATGGACAAAAACGGAAACCTTGAGAGAGTAAAAAAATAAAAGCTGACAAAATGTCAGCTTTTATTAATTAAACAACATCATTAATTTATTTTGTTTTCTGATAAATGATCAGGATACCAGACTAATAGTTTTTCAGGCATGTCTGTGATCGGTGTGAAAGGCATAAAGCCCATTCTGTTCCAGAATCCCTCTGAGTTTATTCTAGGGCTTGTGATAATTGGAAGATTAAAGCTTTTAGCGAACTCAATTAAGTTCTTTCCAAAACCTCTTTCACGAAACTGTGGAAGTACTTCAAGTTTTGACAAGAGTAGATAATCTCTTTTATCGTCAAATAAATAATCAAATTTTTTATCAGTATGATATAAGCTCATGCGTGCAACAAGCTTATCGCCGTAATAAATACCATAGAATGGCGAATGTTTGCAATCGTTTTCAACAATGCTCCCTTTTAAGTCATCAAGCATTTGTAGCTCCTGATTGCCGTATTCTTTAAAACTCTTAAAATCCTCTAACGTCTTAAAATTGATTGATAACTTTTCAATTGGCATGATTTCCATGAAGGTAAACCTCCTTTTTCACACTGTTATAATTACATTATAATACATTTAACAGAAAATTTCTTCTAATATATATTTTTTAAAAAAAGTTCAATAATTCAAAAAACTTGAGGGGTAATTATTGGCACCAATATTCCCTATTTTTTGTTAAAATGGTACTATACTTAAGATTTATGGAGGTTTTCGGGTGAAGGTCGCAATTATTGGCGGTGGTGCTATCGGAATGCTTCTTGCCGCTTATACTAATAAAGCAAATATCAATCCAGTCATTTATACTAGAAGAAGAGAACAAGCCCAGGTTTTGCAAGAAAAAGGCTTAGAACTTATAAAGAACGGAATGGCAACAACAAGCAAAGTCATGGCAATCCCTTTTTCAGAGGGCTTATTAGATGATGCTGATGTCGTTTTTATTACGGTTAAACAATATGATTTAGATCCAATTCTTGATTATTTAAAGAAAAATAAAGTCAAAATACCCGTCCTTTTTTTGCAAAATGGAATGGGTCATACCCTCAGGCTATCTGAGTTATACTCGGAATCAATTTATTTGGGCATCGTTGAGCACGGGTCCCTTAAACAATCAGATAATTGCGTTATTCATACTGGTGACGGTCGCATTAAAATTGCAAAATACAGTGGGGAATCTGAAAAAGTCGTGGCTTTATCAGAAGTATTAAATTCGGTTGGATTTCCTATTATAATTGAGGATAACTGGTATGAAACACTTGCGAGAAAACTCGTTGTCAATGCGGTTATCAACCCTCTCACAGCCCTTTACGGCGTTCGGAATGGAAGTTTATTGGAAAATAACTTTTATTTTATTAATATGAGATCTGTTTTCCTTGAAGTAGTACAAGCTCTTGCTTTAACAAAGATCGACAGCCTATGGGATGATGTGATATCCATTTGCCAAAATACAGGAAGCAACTATTCATCCATGTATAAGGATGTTGAACATGGCCGAAAAACAGAAATCCAGTCTATATTAGGTTATATACTAGAAGAAGGTGAAAAAAGAATGGTACCAATGCCTGGACTTATGTTTTTATATAATAGTATTAAAGGTATGGAAGCCAAAGGGAAGGAAGAGAGGAATGATTAATTTATTTTCAATATTCGTAGCCACTATGGTCACAGTACCGATCCTGGTTATTTTCATCGTATACTGGATCAGTCGCATCATCACAAAGAACAAAAAAAAATCACTGCATTTATCAGTGGACATTTCGACTCTCTTTTTTATTTTTGCCGTCCATTTTTCTATTCTGGTTATTTGGGAAAAATCAGTATTGTGGATGATCCTTCTTTTATTAATATTTATTGCTTCGATTTTTGTGTTTCTACAATGGAAAATCAACAATGAGATTATTTTCAAAAAGGTATGGAAAGGATTTTGGCGGTTTAATTTTCTGTTGTTTTCGTTTAGTTATTTTTCACTTGTTATTTTTGGGTTAATTCAAAGGCTAAATAATTTATAAGCATTTTTTTTGGGGATGTTCATCATTATTTGTTATACTCTTATAAAATGTTGTGTTATGTATAGTAGAAAGGAAGTATCCGCATGGAATTACAGGACGTCGCCCAGGCGTTAGCGAATAAAATTGCCTCTGCTTATATAAGCGGGGAGGACGTAGCAGCCTCTTTTTTTGACTATCCCAATATTCAAAATGAAGAGACGTATAAAAAACGTTTAGAGGAATTAAGCAATCGGCAATTTCCAAGACAGGAATTGGTCGACTATTTATTAGAGTTCCATAAAAACTTCGATGTTTCGGATAAAACGAACTCAAATATTAAAAGAATGTTGGATCCAAAAAGTGTCGTTGTCATTGGCGGTCAACAAGCGGGATTGTTAACGGGTCCACTTTATTCGATACATAAAATTATTTCCATCATTAAGTTTGCAAAAGAACAAGAGCAATTATTACAGGTTCCGGTTCTTCCTGTCTTTTGGGTTGCGGGTGAGGATCATGACTTTGCTGAAATTAATCATACTTACGTGCTGCATAATGGAAAGGTCGAAAAACATACCATAAAACAAAAACATTTCAAAAAAAGCCCTGCTTCTAAAGTGATCATTGATCAAAACAAGGCTGAAGACTGGATTAAGGAGATTATCGGTACATTCGGTGAAACGATTTATACAAATGATATTTTAAATCATCTTTATGAGGATTTAAGAAAGTCTTCTACCTATGTTGATTTTTTTATCAATATTGTCTTTAGATTATTTAAAGATCACGGACTCATTATTGTTGATTCGGGCGATGCTGGCTTTAGAAAAATTGGATCGCCTTTTATGGAAATGATCATTCAAAATAATTCGGAATTAGGAGAAGAGGTGCTATGTGGCCAATTGACACTAAAGGAATTGGGCTACGGGCAACCGATTGAAATGAATGAACATAACGCCCATCTTTTTCTTATCAAAGATGGGGAAAGAATATTATTAGAAAGATCTAATACACAATTTGTCGGAAAGAATAATGAATGTCATTTTGAAAATTCAGCATTACTAGAGTTGAATCATAAACAACCGGAATTGTTTAGTAATAATGTTGCGACAAGACCGCTTATGCAGGAGTATGTGTTCCCGACATTGGCTTTTATTTCAGGCCCCGGCGAAATTGCCTATTGGGCAGCATTAAAGAAAGCATTTCATTTGTTTGGCTTTAAAGTGCCGCCTGTGATTCCGAGATTAATGATTTCTATCTTAGACAGGAAGACGGAAAAATACGTGAAAGAGCTTGGCTTAGATATAGCGAAGGTTGTTAACAGCGGATGTCAAAAGGAGAGAGAGGACTGGCTCAAAAAACAACAGCCGTTTCCGATCGAGCAAATGACTGAAGAAACAATAACACAGATTTTGAATGCCCATCGACCTTTTAAAGAGCTGGCGATCCAAGTTGATCCCCATCTTAAGGATTTGGCTGAGAAAAATGCAGAGCTCATTCAATCACAAATATATTATTTAAAGCAGAAAATGGAAAAGACGATACGTTTTCAACATAAAGTAGAGTTGGACAAATTTGACCATATCAATTCTTTTCTAAAGCCTTTAAATGCGCCGCAGGAGAGAATATGGAATATTTTTTACTACATTAACCTTTATGGTTACCAAATTATCGATGAAATGTTAGATCTAGATTATCAATGGAATAACCATCATAAGGTTATTACTATATAAAAACTATAACTTTATTCAGTAGAATAAAGTTATGCCTCCGGCGGATGCCTCAGATTTTCAGAGGTAGTTTTTCGAGCAAGCCCGAAAAAATCTGGGCACAAATACGCCAAGGCGCATTTGATATTATAAAAAATGACGTATTATAACAATTTAAGTTCCGAATTTGTCGAGCAAAAACCTGCAATGTATGCAGGTTTTTTTATTTTTTTTCACGAATAATTCATAAAGTAAGTGGTGGAAAGTGGTGATTTGTGGTATTCTATGGTCAGAAAGTGGGGCGTAATGTATGTTCATGGGGGAATATCATCATACCATTGATCAAAAAGGCCGTATGATTATTCCGGCCAAATTTAGAGAGCTCCTTGGGGAAGGTTTTGTACTAACAAGGGGTTTAGATCAATGTTTGTTTGGTTATTCCTACGATGAATGGCAAAGTTTAGAAAATAAATTAAAAACCCTTCCTTTTACAAAGAAAGATGCTCGGGCGTTTACACGTTTTTTCTTCTCTGGTGCAACTGAATGTGAAGTGGACAAGCAAGGAAGAGTAAATATTGCTCCTCCACTAAGGGATTATGCCAAACTTGATAAAGACTGCGTCATTGTAGGTGTTTCAAATCGTTTTGAGATCTGGAGCAAATCCAATTGGGATGCATATGTTACGGAGTCTGCAGAATCATTTGCTGAAATTGCAGAAAGTATGGTTGATTTCGATATTTAGATGCAAAATAGCATTATAATTATAAAGCAACAGGAAAAAGACTAGAGTGGGGTAGATGTATAAATGTTTGAACACGTAACTGTTTTAAGAGAAGAAGCTGTTGAAGGGTTAAATATAAAGCCGGATGGAATCTATGTTGATTGTACTTTAGGTGGGGCAGGACATAGCGAACTAATTTTATCGAAACTTTCCAAGTTCGGCCGCCTATATGCGTTTGATCAGGATGAAATGGCGATAGAGCATGCTGCTGAAAAATTAGTGGCCTATAAAGATCAAGTCGTCTTAATAAAAAGTAACTTCCGCCATTTAAAAGAAGAGTTGCAAGATCGGGGCGTAGAGGGAGTAGATGGAGTCCTTTTTGATCTTGGCGTATCATCACCACAGCTTGACATTGCTGAAAGAGGATTTAGTTATCATCAAGATGCAGCACTGGACATGAGAATGGATCAAACGGCGCCAATATCGGCTTATGATGTTGTCAATCACTGGAGCTATAATGACCTTGTTAGAATCTTTTTCCAATATGGAGAGGAGAAATTTTCGAAACAAATTGCAAGAAAAATTGAAGCCTTTCGTAGTGTTAAACCAATTGAAACGACAGGGGAGTTGGTAGAATTAATAAAAGAAGGCATTCCTGCACCTGCAAGACGTGCTGGAGGCCATCCAGCTAAACGGGTTTTTCAAGCGATTCGGATTGCTGTGAATGATGAGCTAAAAGTATTCGAAGAGGCGATTGAAGATGCTATTTCGATTACCAAACCAGGTGGAAGAATAGCGGTTATTACATTTCATTCGTTAGAGGATAGAATTTGTAAGACTACATTTAATAAATGGAGTAAAGGTCCTGAATTACCTCATGGACTGCCAATCATTCCGGAAGAATATAAAGCTAAGCTAAGGCTTATAACTAGGAAGCCAATATTACCTTCTGAAGTAGAAATGGAGCAAAACAAACGAGCGCGGTCTGCAAAATTAAGAGTGGCTGAGAAACAATAATACATTATAATAGGAGGTTTTAGTTTTGAGTAATCTTGCCTACCAGGTTCAACCGAAAAAACATCAGCAGAATAAACCAAACTTGAAGCCTCAAGTAAAGGTAAAGAAAAAAGGTATAATCACAACTGGAGAAAAATTCCTGCTTTCACTTTTGCTTATTTTTAGTACAATAGGTTGTACGATGATCATTTCCAAGCAAGCGGCTATTTTTCAACTCAATAATGATATTCAAGTTTTGGAATCCAAAATTACCGAACAAGAAAAGGTTAATAGTGGTTTAGCGGAGGAAATAACTGAATTGTCAAGACCACAGCGGATATTAAAAATTGCTAACGAACAAGGATTAACAATTATTGATAATAACGTCCAAGTAATCGGTAATTAGTTTTTTAGTGTGGTGAGAAGATGAGTAAAAAAACAACAATACATATTAGAGTTGGAGCGAGGATATTATCATTAATATTTGTCCTGCTCTTTTTTATTTTAACAGGTCGTTTTATTTATATTCAGACCGCAAAAGAAGTTGATGGACATGATTTAACCGTTTTGGCCGATGAAAAATGGGGGAAGGAACGGACCATTGAAGCTTCACGTGGACAAATACTTGATCGTAACGGACAAGCAATCGCAAAGGATGCACCTTCATATTCGTTGTATGTGGTTATTAGTGATAAATATTCAAAAAATTCTCCTGTTCCCCTTTATGTTACTGATAAACATGAAACGGCCGAAAAATTAGCTCCATTATTGAATATGCAAGCTTCAGAGATTGAGAGAAGGTTAAATCCTGCTAATCCAAATGCTGTTCAAGTCGAATTGGGACCGAAAGGCAGAAATATTGACCATCAATTAATGGAGAAGATAAAGGCAATGAACCTTCCGGGCGTTTATTTTACCATGGAGAAAAAGAGATTATATCCGAATGGTATTTTTGCTTCCCACGTAATTGGGTTTGCGCAGCCTAATGAAGATGGAAAATTGGTTGGAAAAATGGGGGTTGAGAAAACCTTTGATGATCTCTTGCAAGGGAAAGATGGTCGTATTACTTTTCAAAGTGACCGGAGTGGCTTCAAGCTGCCCGATCCAAAAGAAATGATTGTAGCTCCTGAGAACGGAAAGAATATTTATTTAACGTTGGATCAGAAAATCCAAACATTTTTAGAAAGTGCGTTAAGCTATGCTGAGAAAGAGTATGAACCTGAGAACTTGATTGGAATTGTCGCTGATGCGAAAACGGGAGAAATATTGGCTATGGGTACTAGACCAAGCTTTGATCCGAATACCCGCGAAATTTCGAATTATATGAATGAAGTCATATCATCAAGATTTGAACCAGGTTCAACAATGAAAATATTTACGTTAGCCGCAGCAATTGATGCCGGTGTATTCCGTGCAAATGAAACCTATCAATCAGGATCTTACCGAATCTCGAAGAAAGACAAGGCAATTCGAGACCATAACCGCTCTGGTTGGGGAACAATCACATATCTAGAGGGGGTTCAACGATCCTCCAACGTTGCTATGGCAAAGCTTGTAAACGAAAAGCTCGGCGGTGATAAATTTCTTGAATATTTACAAAAATTTCATTTTGACAAAACAACAGGAATTGATTTACCGAATGAAGTAGCAGGAAATATCTTATATCG
>JAEWMK010000196.1 GCA_023457235.1 Bacillota bacterium | reverse complement strand
CCATTCGTAAGAAGTAAGATCCCTCAGAGACGATGAGGTAGATAGGTCTGAGGTGGAAGCGTAGCGATACGTGGAGCTGACAGATACTAATCGATCGAGGACTTAACCAAATAGAAAAGCGGAGGCGCCTGTTCAGCGACGTATGGACTGGAGCACATCGACTGAGATAAAGGAATCACGAAGAGCGCAGCGATTCGATGATGACTTATCGTAGGGAGATGGGTGAAGTCACTAGTCGCTAGGCGCCGGAGCTGGACAGTAAGTGCACGGTAAGTATGAATGTAGATTATCTAGTTTTGAAAGAATAAAAAAAGCATTGACTTCCACGATTAAAGTTGGTATTATATATATTGTTCTTTCGAAAAAATAATGTTTGGTGACGATAGCGAAGAGGTCACACCCGTTCCCATTCCGAACACGGAAGTTAAGCTCTTCAGCGCCGATGGTAGTTGGGGGCTGTCCCCCTGTGAGAGTAGGACGTTGCCAAGCAAAGGAAAGAACAGCAGAAATGCTGTTCTTTTTTGTATTTCTCTTTAATACAATAAAAAGTACAAGTCCAATTTTTTAACACATACATAGAATACATATAGATTCCTTACCACACTCCTACAAGGTCACAAAATATACATTTTCATTTAACAAGGAAAAAGCAGAATGAATTGCGAATTATATAGATAGGTACGTGTAAAAAAGGGGGCTCAACTATGGAACTGCAACAGTTTTTGGGAAATGACTTCTGGGTCATGACAATTAGAATTTTTATAGCTGCCTTATTATGTGGAATTATCGGACTTGAACGGGAAATCAAAAAACATCCAGCAGGATTTCGTACACATCTGTTAGTTGGGGTGGGTTCCTGTTTAATGATGCTTTTATCCTTATATGGCTTTCAAGACTATATCGATACGAATGCCAACATCAGATTTGATCCGGCGCGAATCCCTTCCTATGTTATTAGTGGTATCGGTTTCCTCGGTACGGGGACGATCTTAGTCAAAGGTGTTACTGTTCATGGACTAACAACAGCTGCATCCATTTGGGTTGTTGCCGGAATTGGCTTAATCGTGGGGGTTGGGATGATCGCACCTGCACTATTAACAACAATTGTTGTGTTATTAAGTTTAATTTTTTTGAATAAGTTTGAAAAGAAAATTCTTTCAACTAGCAATACGGAAATATTAACGGTTGTAATGGACAAGAAATGTAACAAGCTTAACGAGGTATTGCAGATATTGGAAGAAAATGATATTTCATTTCAAAAAGTATCTATAGAAACACTAAAAAATAATGAAGGTGAAGCCGATCAAAAGAAAATATCAATAGAAATAAAAATGAAGGACCCAGCCATTCGTGCGAAAATCCTGGATAAAATATCGACAAATGATTATATTCAACAAATCTATTGAGACCAAAAAGTACAACGAATGAGGTAATCTCTCATTCCTCCGTTTGTGCCCTTTTAAAAGTGGGTATGCTACTACTATGTTTG
This sequence comes from Bacillota bacterium, assembly GCA_023457235.1. Lineage (GTDB taxonomy): Bacteria > Bacillota > Bacilli > Bacillales > Bacillaceae_J > Schinkia. Next base: position 9,277 of record JAEWMK010000196.1, on the reverse strand, counting down.
CTTAGACTAAAAAGTTGAAAAGAACCTTAATTCAGCTATATAATATATTCATGGTCAAAGAAAGTCAAAGTCAGTAGAAAGGGGAGGGATTGATGCGAAATATTTCTGATATTATTGAACAATATTTAAAAAAGGTTTTGCATGTTAGTGAAGAAAATATCGTTGAAATTAAAAGAAATGAAATAGCTGAAAAATTCCAATGTGTCCCCTCGCAAATTAATTACGTTATCAACACTCGGTTTACAATTGAAAAAGGTTATATAGTGGAAAGTAAAAGGGGTGGAGGAGGGTATATTCGGATCATAAAAGTTGAAATAGATGACCATGCTGAATTGATTGACCAAATGATTGAACTTATTCCAAAAAGAATTTCACAGTCTACATCAGAAGTTCTGATTGAAAGGTTGCTTGAAGAGCAAGTAATCTCCCAAAGGGAAGCTAAGTTAATTATTAGTGCTATTGATCGAAGCGTACTTTTAATCGAATTACCAAGTAGAGATGAGTTGCGCTCCAACATTCTGAAATCGATGCTATTTACCTTGAAATATAAATAGGGAGAGGTGTAATTATGGAATGTCAAGAATGTCACCAAAACCCTGCTTCGCTCCATTTTACTAAGATCATTAACGGGCAGAAAACGGAAACGCATCTTTGTGAGCAATGTGCAAGGGAAAAAGGTGAAATTATGTCTGGAGCTGGAGGATTTTCGATTAGCAACCTCCTTTCTGGCTTATTAAATTTAGATTATCCAATATCTACAAGCCCAAGCAGTAATCCTTTTGGAAATCTTGTTACTGAGCAATGTAATCAATGTGGCATGACATTCCAGCAATTTTCTAAGATTGGAAGGTTTGGATGTTCAAACTGCTACAAGACATTTAGCAACAAAATAGATCCGATTTTAAGAAGGGTTCACAGCGGAAATACGGCACACGAAGGTAAAATTCCAAAACGGATAGGCGGTAATCTTCATCTAACGAAGGAAATTGTGGAATTAAAGGAACAGCTGCAAAGAGCAATTCATAATGAGGAATTTGAAAGAGCAGCTGAAATCAGAGACAAAATCCGCTCCTTAGAGCAGCTCTTAAATGAGCATAGAGAGGGGGAGCGATCATAAATGTCATTACAACGTTTCATAAATCAGGCATTAAGCCCTTGGATGAGCCAAGAAGGTCCTGATAGTGATATTGTGCTAAGCAGCAGGATCCGTTTAGCTAGGAATCTGAAAGACATTGTTTTCCCTACTTTAGCTTCTGGAGATGATTTAGAACAAGTTGTTGAGTTAATGAAGGAGTCCGTCGTAAATCGCAGCTTTAACTCCAATCTCGGTCAATTTGAACTTATCAAAATGATGGATCTCGAACCAATAGATAAACGAGTATTAGTTGAAAAACATTTAATAAGTCCTCATCTTGCTGATGATGCAGAGCAAGGTGCAGTGATCCTTTCCGAAAATGAGGAAGTTAGTATTATGGTTAATGAAGAGGATCATGTCAGGATTCAATGCTTATTCCCGGGTTTGCAATTATCCCAGGCTCTACAGGTTGCCAATGGAATAGATGATTGGATTGAAGAAAGAGTTGATTTTGCATTTGATGAAAAAAGGGGTTATTTAACGAGCTGTCCTACCAATGTCGGGACTGGTCTTCGGGCATCTGTCATGGTTCATTTGCCAGCCCTCATTTTAACAAATCAAATGAATAAAATAATACCTGCCATCAACCAACTAGGATTAGTTGTTAGGGGAATATATGGTGAAGGTAGTCAAGCGCAGGGAAATATATTTCAAATTTCAAATCAAATTACCTTAGGTATGTCGGAAGAGGATATTGTCAAGGATTTAGAAAGCGTAGTTGCCCAAGTCATTGCTCAAGAGCGCTCAGCGCGGGCTATGCTTGTAAAGTCCTCTTCTATCCAGCTTGAAGATAAGGTATGGCGCTCGTATGGTACTTTAGCAAATAGCCGCATCATTGCATCAACTGAAGCTTCCCGGTGTTTATCAGATGTAAGGCTTGGTATTGATTTAGGATTTATCCAAAATGTTTCAAGGTCAATATTAAGTGAATTAATGATTTTAACGCAGCCAGGTTTTTTACAGAGATTTGCAGGAAAAAGACTAGCTCCTGAAGAAAGAGATGTAAGGAGAGCAACTCTAATCCGAGAACGATTAAAATTAGAAAAGGATTCGATGGGAGAGTGATCTAGATGATGTTTGGAAGATTTACCGAACGTGCGCAAAAGGTATTGGCACTTGCACAAGAGGAAGCGGTTCGTTTAGGACATAGTAATATTGGAACTGAGCATATTTTATTAGGCCTTATTCGCGAGGGTGAAGGGATTGCAGCTAAAGCACTATTAGCCCTAAATCTTGGACCAGAAAAAATCCAAGAGGAAGTCGAAGCCCTTATTGGCAGAGGTGATGAAGCGAGTCAAACGATTCACTATACACCAAGAGCTAAAAAGGTGATCGAACTTTCTATGGATGAGGCGAGAAAGCTGGGTCATTCCTATGTAGGAACTGAGCATATTCTACTTGGACTCATCCGCGAAGGTGAAGGTGTTGCTGCCCGTGTATTAAACAATTTAGGTGTAAGCTTAAATAAGGCACGCCAGCAAGTTCTACAACTGTTAGGAAGCAATGAGTCTACTTCCAGCGGTCATTCCGGCGGGGCAGTAGCAAATGCGAATACGCCAACATTAGACAGTCTTGCCCGCGATTTAACACAAATTGCCCGTGAAGGAAGTCTTGACCCTGTTATTGGCAGAGGCAAAGAAATTCAACGTGTAATTGAAGTATTAAGCCGACGCACAAAAAATAATCCAGTTTTAATCGGTGAACCTGGAGTAGGTAAAACAGCGATTGCGGAAGGTCTTGCTCAGCAAATCGTGCAAAATGAAGTGCCTGAAATTCTTCGTAATAAGCGCGTAATGACTTTGGATATGGGTACAGTTGTTGCCGGGACTAAATATCGTGGTGAATTTGAAGACCGCTTGAAAAAAGTGATGGATGAAATTCGCCAAGCGCAAAATATTATTTTATTCATCGATGAATTGCATACTTTGATTGGTGCAGGTGGGGCAGAAGGGGCAATTGACGCATCTAATATTCTTAAACCTTCCTTAGCTCGTGGAGAACTGCAATGTATCGGTGCTACAACATTAGATGAGTATCGTAAATATATCGAAAAGGATGCGGCCTTAGAACGTCGATTCCAGCCAATTCAAGTAGGTGAACCGACTCAGGAGGAAGCAATCCAAATATTATATGGATTACGTGATCGTTATGAGGCCCACCATCGTGTTTCCATCACAGATGAGGCGATTGAAGAGGCTGTAAAGCTTTCATCTCGTTATATATCAGATCGTTTCCTTCCTGATAAAGCGATTGACCTTATTGATGAGGCAGCAGCTAAAGTCCGTCTTCGCTCATATACTGCTCCGCCTAACCTAAAGGAGCTTGAGCAAAAGTTAGAGGAAATTCGTAAAGAAAAAGATGCAGCGGTACAAAGCCAGGAATTTGAAAAAGCGGCTTCTTTAAGAGATACAGAGCAGCGTCTTCGTGAAGATGTCGAAAAAACGAAGAAAGAGTGGAAAGAAAGACAGGGTAAAGAAAACTCAGAAGTGACAACAGAGGATATTGCTTTAGTAGTTTCTGCTTGGACGGGAGTACCTGTATCTAAATTAGCCCAGGCAGAGACAGAGCGACTTTTGAACATGGAAAGTATCCTTCATTCTCGTGTAATCGGTCAAGAGGAAGCTGTAAAAGCGATCGCAAAAGCAATCCGCAGAGCACGTTCAGGACTAAAGGATCCAAAGCGCCCAATCGGTTCATTTATATTCTTAGGACCTACTGGTGTAGGTAAAACGGAATTAGCACGCGCTCTTGCAGAAGCGATGTTCGGTGATGAAGATGCTCTGATCCGCATCGACATGTCAGAGTATATGGAAAAGCATACAACATCCCGTTTAGTTGGTTCACCTCCAGGCTATGTAGGTCATGAAGAAGGGGGTCAATTAACCGAAAAGGTTCGTCGTAAACCGTTTTCTGTCATTCTATTAGATGAAATTGAAAAAGCACATCCAGAAGTATTTAATATTCTACTTCAAGTATTAGAGGATGGTCGCTTAACTGATTCAAAAGGACGTACTGTTGACTTCCGCAATACAATTGTGATAATGACATCAAATGTCGGTGCAAGCGAGCTTAAGCGTAATAAATATGTAGGCTTTAATGTTCAAGAGGGTCAAGAATACAAGGATATGAAATCGAAGGTAATGGATGCATTGAAAAAGGCATTCCGCCCTGAATTCTTAAATCGTATTGATGAAATTATTGTCTTCCACTCTTTAGAGAAACAGCATATTAATGAAATTATTACATTAATGGCGAATGAATTAACAAAACGCTTAAAAGAGCAGGACATCGATTTTTCATTATCGAGTGCAGCGAAAGAAAAAATTGCCAATGAAGGCTTTGATCCTGAATATGGGGCTAGACCATTAAGACGGGCACTGCAGAAGCAGGTTGAAGACCGCTTATCTGAAGAATTATTAAAAGGGACAATTCAAAAGGGTCATAAAATTTTCATTGATGTAGAAAATGATGATTACGTAGTAAAAACAGAGTAGGATTGGATAGATAGAGAAGGACGCCAAAAGCGTCCTTCATTTCTTTTTCTAAACAATATTCGTTATGGTATCATAAATATTAACAATATGTGGTAACTTTAATGAGAAGGGACTTTTTTCATGTCAAAGAAAAAAACAAAGTTTTGCTGTCAAGTATGTGGCTATGAAACGCCAAAATGGTTGGGGAAATGCCCTGGGTGTAATGAATGGAACACAATGGTGGAGGAAATAGAGCTCCCAAAATCATCAAGAAGACAATCATTTGTTACTTCTTCTGAGACAATGGCTGGAACAAATAAGCCTCAAATGATTACCACCATTCAATCCGTTAGTGAGCCAAGAATATATACAGAGTATAAGGAAATGGACAGAGTTTTAGGTGGAGGAATTGTTCCGGGATCACTTGTGTTAATTGGCGGCGACCCTGGAATTGGAAAATCGACGCTTTTATTACAAATATCTTCACAGCTTGCAACTAGGAATCATAAAGTTTTATACATATCTGGGGAAGAATCTCCTCGCCAGACGAAACTTCGGGCCGATCGTTTACGTATAGAAAGTGATAACCTTTTTGTTTTATCCGAAACAGATTTAGCTTATATCGAAAAAGCAATTGATGAAATGAACCCATCGTTTGTTGTTATCGATTCAATTCAAACCGTTTATCATCCTGAGGTTCAATCTGCTCCTGGCAGCGTGTCACAGGTTAGAGAATGTACCTCGCATTTTATGCGAATTGCTAAAACGAAGGGAATCGCTATTTTCTTAGTCGGACATGTCACGAAGGAAGGATCAATTGCGGGTCCTAGACTACTTGAACATATGGTTGATGCAGTCTTGTATTTCGAAGGGGAACGTCATCATACATATCGTATTTTAAGGGCGGTTATAAACCTAATAACTATAAATGTTTATATAAATATATGGAAATCCCTTAGAAAACCAATTTATATAAGGTTTTATGAGGGATTTTATTTCGTTTAAAATTAATAAAAAAATAAACGTATAAACTTATAAAATGATATATAATATAATTGATTTTATAAAAATAAACGATATACCAAGGTGGATTAAGTAGATGGGGGACATAGTTCAATACGTAAAAGAGAAACCATATAGAGAAAGAATTAGAAATGTAAGGTTCAAATTGAGGAAATATATAATGGTTGACGAGGAGGGGTTAGGACAACAGTTCGTATTTATTGTGTTAGAAAATAATCAAAAGAAAAGATTCAAAGTGTCAGCATACAGTAACTTCTTCTACAAAAAAGGAATGATAAATAATAGTTTTAAAACGAAATTGAGTTATGCAAAGATTGTAGTTCTTTTTTTAAACTATATTTTCTTTGACAAGTATGAGGAATATAAATTGACTAATATTGAGGATTTACAGATAAAGCATGGAAATGAATTCTTAAGGGATTATTCAAAAGGGAAAATAGGACATAAGAATAAAACAAGAGACACAGTTGAAAAAGCAGAGGCAGTATTAAATAGATTCTATAGGTTCATCTACGAGGAAATCAAAAAAATGAAGTACATAAGTGAGGATGATTTTTATAAAGTTGTAACATACGGGGGGAGGAAACGTAATAAAAAGGGAAAGGAAACAAGGGGTACGCTGTTTTCTGTAATGTATCCGTATTATCAGCCTCCAGAGAAATTAAAACACCTACCAATAAAGGTTGTTGCTGAGTTATTAGATGTGTGTGAACGGAATTATCCAGAGTTAAAATTAGCTGTATGTTTACAGGCTTTTGGAGGTCTTCGTGCAGGAGAAGTTTGCAATGTATCAATGGATAAAATCCACTATGGATATACAGGAAGGGAATATTCCTATTTTAATATTGATTTACGTTATAAAACAAGAATGAGGAATGACTATAAAAGCGTTGGGGAAATTAAAAAGCCAAGGATTCAACCTATTCATCCAGTATTTTTATCCGTATTAAAAAAAGTCTATGAACAACACCTTGAAATCCTAAAAGAAAAGAATAGTCCTTTTGGAGCTATTTTCATTAATAGGGATGGGGAAGCACTAATGGAATCGAGTTATAATTACCATTTTAAAGAAATCATCAAATTACTGATTAAACGATTATCAAAAGGAGATTTTTATTCCGTTGGACAATCTAATAACTTGCTTTCAGGAAGAACCAATAAACATATTTTAAGACACTTTTTTACCCAACAAATAGCAGAATATGTTTCTAATCCAAATGAACTTGCATATTGGCGAGGGGATAGCTCATTAAATTCATCAATTACATATTTAACCCAAAATCCAAAAGTTGACGAGAAAATTAAGTCTATACAAAAAGAAATGTATAAAGAATTTTTTAAATGAGGTTGAATAGGGGGAACAATGGATGAAGAAAGAAACCTATAGACTGAGCGATATAAAAGGCCTATTCAACAAATATGTCTTACCGACTTATGAATCCAATGTGACAACTAATTTTAAGGTCATGAAGCATATAAAAGGCTTATGTAATAAATTAAACCTACCATATCAATTATCAGACGGAGAAATTTATATTGATTCGGAGGTTTTTGAAACACTGAATAAGATTATGATGAATAGATGGCTATTTTATAGTAAAAAAGTTGATTACTATTCGACTAATGAAGTTGCAGAGAAATTTGGATGCAATACAACTCATATTACAAACTTGGTAAACCGCAATGTCTTAAATATCCAGACTGTTATTAACAGCTTTTACTTTTCAAAAGATGAAGTAAATCAAATAGCTGATTTTCTTAATCAAACGATTGGGATTGAAGAAATAGTGGAAATTATCCATAAAAGAAGTAATCATTCTGATATACCCTCGTTAAGTATAAGGAGTTATATAAAGTCAGAATTAACTTATTATGAAAATCCAGTTGATAAATATGATATAAGGATAAAAAAAGATGAAATTTCAATTCTTATTGAAAGGATAAATGAGAAATATATACCAAGGCAATCCTTAGATAAATCAACGATATTTGAAGGTAGAAAGCTAAAATATATAAATCAGTCATCAGATGTAGACGTTTTTTTGGATATGGAATTCTTTAGAGAGGCATTTCCTAAAGAGTACAGAAGTAGGGGATTTATACGTGTTTCAAGGCACGTTATGATGGTGTGTGATAATCTAAACATCGAATGGTATGTGAATACGGAAAAAAACAATATTTTTATAAGGAAAAAGGATAAAGAGAGGTATCTTCAATATTATCAATTGCTTGAAAAGGTTAAGAACTCCAATGACTATTATCAAAATTCCGAGGTACAGAAACTTCTTAAGATAAAGAGCACAATAGGAGTAGCTGAATTTGTTAGGGCTATAAAAATAGAAAACAAATACTACATGGAAAAGAAAAAAATTGATGAAATTGTTTCAATATGTAACAATACATTACCCACTCAAGAAGTGACAGAAATGTTAAAAATAGGGGAAAAAATACTATTTAGGGCCTTAAAGGAATTAAATTTAGAGTATATTCCTAATAAGGAATTCCCAATTTTGGAAAATAGTCATAGGATTTTTAAATCTGATATACCCAAAATAGAGGCTTTGATTGAAAAGGAAAAAAGGCTTAGTGAAGCTACCCATCCTTATGAAAAATTCAAATTGTTAGTAGAGGAAATTGAGGTTAGGACAAATCAAAAAAAGACAATAAATGCTTATGATGCATTTGTAATTGAAAGATTAAAAGAAAATGACGGTGATTATATTATAAATGCACTTAGCACTATCTATGCGACTGTTATTTCAACACTAACGAAAGAGATAATGGTGCATAACGACCAGGAAATATGGGGGCTTATTAGCTCATTAGAAACAAAAATGTCAAAAAGGGAATTTTCATTTTTTGTTGATTATTGTAAAGGAAATTATCTTACAAAGTATGAAAAAGAGTATAAAGTGACTATTTATGAAGGAAGTGATGAACAAGAAGAGGCATATACCTTTCAACAATGGGTTGATTTTGGAGGGATTCTTTTTAACACAGATGGAGAAGTTTACGAGCAATTAAAAAGGGATGCCTTACAAAAAAGAGGTAATGCAATGTCTTGGCTTTTTTGTGCTATTCATTACGTATGTGCATGGAGAACGTCAGATTTAATTTTAAAATTACCAATTCCTTCGCTTGAAGACATATTAAATTTAAATGAAGAGGAAGTGATAAAAGCTATAGAAAATAACGCTTTTACGATGGAAATGGCAAGAAAAATGGTTATTTCTCTTGTGAGTGAAATAGATGCATTTGACCCTCTACCGAAAAAAAGAAGTAAGGATAGGTTAAATCCATCGTTAAAGTTTGTTGTAGAGGAAAGTTATATATATCAAATTGGTTTACTAATGGCTTTATGTGAAGCACATAGGAGAAGAGTATATACAAAGGCTAAGGAATCAAATATGCTTGAAAAAAAGGGGCAGGGCTATGGGGATTACTCTCATTTATTGACTGAGAGTGCTTCCAGAAAGGATACCCATCTGAGGTTTTTTGGAAAAATATATAATGATATCTTGTCCGCAGTCACGGTCGATGTCGGATATATAGCCAGTGGCAATGACGGGGCTTGCCATCAACAGTCACCCACATTGCCACTGACGGATAAAACCGCCCATTAAGCTGGCGGCTTCATTATAATAAT
>JAEWMK010000195.1 GCA_023457235.1 Bacillota bacterium | reverse complement strand
GTACGGATCAGTACAATTTCATAAGGGTGCAGACAAGAAAATTAGTCAATGGACATTCAACTGCAAAAGATGCAGATGTAATAAAAGCATTGGAGGCTATGATGTTAGAAAATATATTAGCAATGTTTTTGGATATAACTGATGACCAAAAACAATTAATACTGCCGGTTGTTGAAATCCATGATAAAGAAATGGCTGAAAAGTTTTTAGCCCAATTGAAACAGTATGTAATTCCTTTTAACGCATCTGAACAGGCAGTTCGAAAATTATTCCCAAAGGTCAAAAAGTTATCGGTTCCACCTTTAGATAAGATGGATTTACGGGATATTGTTTATTTAAGTTGGTTTGATAACAGTACTCGTAAAAAATATATTGTAATAAGCCGTGATCATAAATTGAGCGGGATTTATGGTTCTTTTACCCAAGCGAATCAAAAAGGGATTTGTTCACTTTGCAATGGACTAGGGGAAGTAGGCATGTTTCTTGCTGAAATAAAAGGGAAGGACCAGGGGACGTTCACAAAACGTGGAAATTATATTTGCAGTGATAGTCAAAAATGTAATGAAAATCTGATCTCGCTTGAAAAATTAACTGATTTTGTAGAACGATTAAAAGGTTGATTTATTGGATAAAATTGGTGAAAAAATTGAAATGTTTACAGTTATGTAGTTGGGGTGCTCGTAACAAAGATTATTACTCTACCGATGATGAAAGTGTTATTCAAAGAAAAGATGACGGCTTAATATGTGAGATTTCCGGCTGGAACCGCTATAATTAAGAAGAAATGGGAGGATTTGTCTTTAGTAAGTGTATTGACGAATCCTCCGATGTTTTGGAAAAGAGGAGATGAATAATAGTGGTGAAACAAACAAAACTCGGTAAAACGGACCTTTATGTATGCCCTATTGGACTTGGAACAAATGCTGTTGGCGGTCATAATCTTTATCCAAACCTTGATGAAGAAGTAGGTAAGGATTTAGTAAGAGCCGCTCTTGATCATGGGATTAATTTTTTAGATACAGCCTTTATTTACGGACCGAAACGTTCCGAGGAACTAATTGGTGAAGTAATTAAAGAAAGAGGCAATAGGGTGGAAGCTGTGATTGCTACAAAAGGGTCGCACAAGTTTGTTGAAGGTGCGGTTGTACATGACAATTCGCCTGCGTATTTAAAGCAATCTGTAGAAGACAGCTTAAGACGCTTGCAAACTGATTATATTGATTTGTTTTATATCCATTTTCCTGATAACGATACGCCAAAGGCTGAGGCAGTTGGCGCATTGAAGGAGATGAAGGATCAGGGGAAAATAAGAGCGATCGGTGTTTCGAATTTTTCACTCGAACAATTAAAAGAAGGAAACCAGGATGGCTATGTGGATGTTTATCAAGGAAACTATAACTTGTTAGAACGGGATGCAGAAAAGGAATTGCTTCCATATACCGCAGCGAGTCAAATTTCATATATCCCTTATTTCCCACTGGCATCCGGATTATTGGCGGGTAAATATAACAAAGATACAGTATTCAATGACCTACGCGCGAAAAAGCCTCATTTCCAAGGGGAGGCTTTCGTGCGGAATTTAGAAAAAGTCGAGCAATTACGGGCGATTGCTGATTCCAAGGAAACAGAAATTGCGAATGTGGTACTTGCGTGGTATTTGACACGTGAATCCATTGATGCGGTAATTCCTGGTGCAAAAAGGGCTGACCAAGTGCTGAGTAATTTGAGAACACTGGATGTTTTGTTGACTGAAGAGGAGATTAATGAGATCGATCGGCTTTTTAGATAGTCGATAAGGTAGTTATTTATGTTATCTACTATCAAATCTACTTTTACGGTGATTTGGTGGTAGATAATTTGCTTTTATCCTCACCAAACCTAGGTACAGATCCGTTTGATTATGGATAACGCCTAATTATCCATAACGAAAAAAGCGTTTCCCCCGGTTTAATTATGGATAACGCCCAATTATCCATAACGAAAAAAGCGTTCCTCCCGGTTTGATTATGGATAACGTGCAATTATCAATAACGAAAACAACATTCTCCCCAGTTTGATTATGGATAATGCCCAACTATTTTAATCCTACATAATAATCATGGAACCTTTCTCAAATCTTATCGTCTAATTTGTAAATCAAATTAATAGATACATTGATACAAAACAAAGGAGGACGACCATTCAATGAAAGGGTTTTGTTTAATTCTATCCGTCATTTTTTTCCTCACCGGCTGCGGTGCCACTAATCCACCAGACTTCGGTTCAGCTGAGTTTGAGAAAGATGATTATAAAATGATCACTGATGCTAATAACCGTTTTGCTTTTGATTTATTAAATGAGCTAGTCAAAAACAAAGAGAAGCCAAATACATTTTTCTCCCCATTTAGCATTCATTCCGCTTTATCCATGACCTATAATGGTGCAGCAGGCGAAACTCAAAAGGAGATGGCTGAGGTTTTACATTTGAGTAGCCACGGGCATGATGACATCAATAGAGCTTATGCTTCTTTTTTTAGCAGGACATTGGAACGGAAGTACGATGCAACATTGAATATTGGCAATTCATTATGGTTAAAAGAAGGTTATCCTTTTCTAGAGAATTTTGTAACTAAAACAGAGGATTATTATTTGGCGAAGGTTTCTGAAGTGGATTTTTCAGACCCGAAGGCAGCTGATGAAATAAATAAATGGGTTAAACAGAAAACAAATGGCAAGATTGAAGAAATGATTGAGAATATTGACGCTAATACTGTAGCCTATTTGATCAACGCCATTTATTTTTATGGTGAATGGGAACATTCATTTGATGAAAATCAATCGTTTGAAGATACATTTTATGTAAGGGGTGGTAACCCGAAAAAGCAGGCTTTTATGAAACAAACGAATCAATTTAGCTATTATGAAAACGAGCAAATTCAAGCAATAGATCTCCCTTATAAGAATAATGAATTAAGTATGATGGTGATGCTTTCAAAAGAAGAAATACCACTGGAAGATTTATATAAACAGCTAACATATGAACAGTGGAACACCTGGGTAAGTCAATTTAATAAACAGGAAGTATCCATTACCCTTCCGAAATTTAAAATGGATTACTCTACTAATCTGAATAAACCGCTGATCAATTTAGGATTGTCATCCGCTTTCTCTGGCAACGCTGATTTTAGCGGAATGGTTGAAAACGGTGGAGTATGTATCGATGAAGTTCTTCATAAAAGCTATATTGAAGTTAATGAAAAAGGAACGGAAGCCGCTGCGGCAACATCTGTAGGGATGAAAGAAATGGCGAGCCCTGTTATGAAAGTAATGAATATCAATCGGCCGTTCTTTTTTGTCATTCAGGATAACGAGTCAGGAATTATTTTGTTTATGGGAGAGGTTAATTCTCCTGGGGTCAATAAGAAATAGCAAAATTACAAATGAGGTGAAACAG
>JAEWMK010000194.1 GCA_023457235.1 Bacillota bacterium | reverse complement strand
GGTCCAAGGTTTCGCCAACACAAACAATGGGTGCAAGCTCATTCTTAAAAGCTGCATGTACTTTTTTATTAACCGTTTCATCGGTTTCTGCGAACATTTCACGACGCTCGGAATGTCCGATAATGACATAATCGACTCCGATGTCTTTAAGGGCAACAGGACTTACTTCTCCTGTAAAAGCACCCTTTTCTTCGAAATGCATATTTTGCGCACCGATTTTTAAGTCGCTTTCTTTTACTTCGCTTACTAAACGCTCTAAAAATAGAAATGGCGCACAAACAACCGAATCTATTCTTTCAGGTGAAGGAATGGAACCTTTAACTTGCTCTACAAAGCTTGTTGCTTCTGCTAAAATCTTATGCATTTTCCAGTTGCCTGCAATGATAGGTTTTCTCATGTTGTGAGCCTCCTCCAGATATTTCCACACCTTATTGTAACGCATAAGGTTGGGATTTCCTACTTAAAAAGCAAGAGTTTTTCAACCTTATTTTTGGAACAGCAGAACCGTCCCTATGTTTCACTATTTATCATTTAGCGCTGCAACGCCCGGTAATTCTTTACCTTCCATGAACTCTAATGATGCACCGCCACCTGTTGAGATGTGATCCATCTTGTCAGCCACATTGAACTTTTCAACAGCTGCTGCAGAGTCCCCGCCGCCGATAACAGTGTATGTATTTTCAGCTTTAGCTAAAGCATCCGCCACACCTTTTGTGCCATCAGCAAATTTTTCATATTCGAACACACCCATAGGACCGTTCCAAATCACAAGCTTTGAGTTTTGAATAACATCACGATATTGGGCAATGGTTTTCGGACCAATATCTAAGCCTTGCCAATCAGCCGGAATTTGATCGATGTCGACTACCTTTGCTTCCGCATCTGGTGAAAATTCATTAGCAACGACAGCATCAATTGGCATTAAGAACTTAACGCCTTTTTCTTTTGCTTTTTCAATAAAAGATTTTGCAAGATCAATTTTGTCTTCTTCTAAAAGTGACTTGCCGATTTCATAGCCTTGGGCTTTTACAAACGTATAGGCTAGTCCACCACCGATAATGAGGTTATCTACTTTTTCTAGAAGATTATCGATAACGCCGATCTTATCCTTTACTTTTGCGCCACCAATGATCGCCGTAAATGGACGTTCAGGATTGGATAAGGCTTTGCCAAGAACCTCAAGCTCCTTTTCCATTAAAAAGCCGGCAACTGCTGGTAGATGGTGGGCAATTCCCTCTGTAGAGGCATGGGCACGATGAGCAGCACCAAAGGCATCATTCACATAAATGTCAGCTAATGCTGCAAAGCTTTGCGCCAATTCAGGATCGTTTTTCTCCTCGCCGGGATAAAAGCGGACATTTTCTAGTAAAAGAAGATCGCCATCCTGCATTTGACCAATTTCCTGCTCCACAACTGGCCCGTACGCTTCATCGGTCTTTTTCACAGGTTTTCCGATTAATTCGCTTAATCTAGTGGCGACCGCAGTCAAGCGCATTTCTTCCACCACTTTCCCTTTCGGACGACCTAAGTGACTTGCAAGAATGACCATAGCTCCCTGCGCACTTAAATGCTGGATGGTTGGTAAAGCAGCCCGTATCCGAGTATCGTCTGTAACCTGTCCGTCACTCATTGGAACGTTAAAGTCAACGCGGCAAAATACCTTTTTCCCTTTTACATCGATATCCCGTATCGATTTTTTGTTCATATCGTTTTGCGGCCTCCTTTTCCTTAATGGGCTATCTGAGACAAAATGACCAACTATTTTGTCATATAGCCATTTGTAAAAATACCGAAAAAGAGGGGAAAAGTTAACACCCTATTGGTTTAGGACCAACATTTGGGTTTGTTACCTTTTTTCTCCCTCTATTCCTACATTTGATATTATAAACTTTCCTTGAGAACAGTTCACTATTGTTCTTAACAATTTTTTAAAAATTTGGGACACGGGATCCGACCCCATGTCCCGCGACCCTCTGATGCCAATCAAAACCGGGACGCAGAACCCGACCCTGCGTCCCACTCACGATTACAGCCCTTTTTTCGCGATGAAATCGATTAGGTCAACTACGCGGTGAGAATAGCCTGTTTCGTTGTCATACCATGAAACGACTTTGGCCATGTTTCCGTCGATCACCATTGTTGATAAGGCATCGATTGTTGATGATGCTGGTGAGCCGTTGTAGTCTCTAGACACTAATGGCAACTCACTGTAATATAGAATGCCTTTTAATGGTCCTTCTGCTGCTTCTTGTAATGCTGCATTGATTTCTTCTTTTGTTGTTTCTTTTTCTAGTTCGCAAACGAGGTCAACTAATGATACGTTTGGTGTTGGTACGCGCATGGCCATACCATTTAGCTTTCCTTTTAGTTCTGGTAGGACTAACGCTACTGCTTTTGCTGCACCTGTTGTCGTTGGAATGATCGATTCCGCAGCAGCACGGGCACGACGATAATCCTTGTGCGGCAAATCTAATATTTGCTGGTCATTTGTATAGGAGTGCACCGTTGTCATCATTCCACGTTTCACACCAAATTTGTCGTTTAATACTTTTGCAAAAGGTGCTAAGCAGTTTGTTGTACAAGAGGCATTTGAAATCACATGATGATTAGCTGGATCATATTTTTCATCATTTACACCCATAACAATCGTGATGTCTTCATCAGTTGCCGGTGCGGAAATAATAACCTTCTTTGCGCCAGCCTCCAAATGCTTCGCTGCGTCAACACGCTTCGTAAAGCGGCCTGTTGATTCAACGACCATCTCTACGCCTAGGTCACCCCAACCTAGATTTGCAGGATCGCGCTCTGCTTTTACAACAATTTCGCGACCGTCGACGATAATATTATTGCCGTTTACTTCAACCTTCTTTTCAAATGTTCCATGGACTGAATCGTATTGAAGCAAGTGAGCGAGCATATTTGCATCCGTTAAATCATTAATTGCTACAATTTCAACTTCCGGGTTATTAATCGCTGCCCGTAAAACATTTCGTCCAATTCTACCAAATCCATTAATACCAACTTTAACTGCCATTGTTTTTTCCTCCTTATAATCTCTATCTTAATTTGTAATTTATAAGTTTAAGGGAGGGATTACTCCCAATTTCTTGTTTTTATTTCAGTCGAACCAACTCTTTGGCAGCACCTTCATCTGTTACCAGAATCGTTTTTCGACCTTGACGCTGTTTCATGACAGCGGCTATTGCCTTTGCTTTTGAAGATCCCCCGGCCACTGCGATAATGCATGGCACATTCTCCAGATTTTCTAACTGAAGACCGATTGTACGGACTTTATGGACAACATCCCCATTGGCGTCAAAATAGTAGCCAAATGCTTCCCCAACCGCCTGTCCGTCAGAAATTTTTTGAATGGCCTCAGCATCAGTTTTTCGTCGTTTTGCCATTGTAATAGCATCCCCAATGCCATGAACAACCA
>JAEWMK010000193.1 GCA_023457235.1 Bacillota bacterium | reverse complement strand
AGCCAACACGGACATTTTTGGACCATTCCACCTGACCAGCATCTGGTTCAAGTTTTCGAGTAATGATATTCATGAAGGTAGATTTGCCTTCACCATTTGCCCCAATTAATCCGATATGCTCTCCTTTTAAAAGACGAAAGGATACATCATTAAAAATGGCACGATCCCCAAAGCCATGGCTTAAATTTTTGACAGTTAATATACTCATAATTTCCTCACTTCCGGTCAATTAATTAGAAAGACACGACTTCCGCCCACAATGGCGGAAGTCGATGTCCTTTCTTATACTGATATCCGACAAAAGTTATACTTTCATATCAGTATAAAAAAACACATATTTTGATTATATATGACATGGCGAGCGGATGAAAGAAAACTTTTTTCCATATCGTAGACAAATTGCTTCTATATAATATGCTATTTCCCGGGGAATCGACATATAATAGCTGCTTGCTTTCTAATGGTGGGCATTCACCTAATTCCAGCTGATAACATATGGTATTAAAGGAATATTTCCAAATCCGTTTGTAGGGAGTGTAAAAAGAATATGGCAGGAACAGTTAAAAATTATTATGCCGGTGGAAATACAGCTAAAGGCTTCCATAATTTATTTGAATCAAATCTAAAAGACTTGGAACGGTTATTTATTTTAAAGGGTGGTCCTGGAACGGGGAAATCCACTTTAATGAAAAAAATAGGGGAAGAATGGCTGAATAAAGGTTTTAATATTGAATATATCCATTGTGCCTCAGACAATAATTCAATTGACGGTGTCATTATTAGAGATTTGCAGGTTGGAATTGTTGATGGAACAGCTCCGCATGTGATCGAGCCAAAAGCACCGGGTGCAGTTGAGGAATATGTGAACTTAGGCGACGCCTGGGATTCGAAAAAGCTTGCTCCCCATAAAAATGAAATCCTGAAACTATCACAGCAAATTTCTGAATCATTTCAGACTGCTTATTCCTTATTTGCTGAAGGGTTAAAAATTCATGATGAGTGGGAAGTAGTTTATATAAAAAATATGGATTTTGTTGAGGCCAATAAATTGACTGAAGAACTTATTGAACAATTTTTCGGTGGAGTAAGCTTGAATAAAAAGAGTGATATAATCCATCGCTTTTTAGGTGCAGCAACACCAAATGGCCCAGTTGACTTTATTCAAAATTTAACAGCAGATATCGAAAATCGCTATTTCCTTAAAGGACGTCCTGGGTCCGGAAAATCAACAATGCTAAAAAAGATTGCAGCAAATGCGGAAAAATTAGGATATGATGTGGAAATTTATCATTGCGGTTTTGATCCGAACAGTTTGGATATGGTCCTTTTTAGAGAAATTGGTGTTGCCATATTTGACAGCACTGCCCCACACGAACATTTCCCGGATAGAGAATCTGACAAAGTTGTAGATATGTACACAAGAACAATCAAACCTGGTACGGATGAAAAATATGCTGATAAAATAAGCGATATTAGAGAAAGATATTCAGCCAAAATGAAAGAAGCAACCTCGTATTTAGCTAAGGCAAAAGAACTACATGATCAGTTGGAAAATATATATATTGCAGCAATGGATTTTAATATTTTAGATTCAAAACACGAAAAGATAAATAATGAAATTACTAGTATTGCGGAAATAAAGGGAAAATGAAACACAATGATAAAAGAGAAAATGCTTATGGGGAAGGACCTCATAAGCATCTTTTTCCGTTATACTTTTCTTATATTCCCCAACTCAGCAGCAATGGCTTGCATCTCACTTATGCTGAACGCTGTTTTAGTTGTAACCAGCTCATAAATATCTTTTAATTCTTCGTACATTTCTTCGTTAAAATGATCCGCTTTAAAAGCATCGACATTGGCCATTCGTAGTTTTTCTTTGATTGCTTCTACCATAAATACAATATTTTCTTTTGATTTTATTGTTAAGTCCATTTCCGTTCCCCTTTTCACCTATATCTAGATTATTAAATACATCCTACCATATATGAAAAAAAGGTTGCAATTTTGCAACCTCGTATTGAGCTAGTTTAAGCCCCTATGTTTGGAGATTTAGCTTTTTCCTCTTGCATGACCTTTTTAAAGCGTCTTGTTTCAGCTACGACTACTCCTGAAAGGCCGAGCAATCCAATTAAGTTAGGGAAGGCCATTAGACCATTCATGATATCCGCAATTCCCCAAACCGCGTCAAGAGTTGAAACTGCTCCCACGTAAACAGCTAAAACAAATACTATGCGATAATATTTTATTGCCTCATTACCAAATAGATAGGAGAAGCATTTTTCTCCATAATAGGCCCAACCAAGGACGGTTGAGTAGGCGAAGAAAATTAATCCGACAGCAACGATGATTGGCCCTGGTGCCCCGATTAGTTTTTCGAAGGTCGCGGTCGTTAATTCTGCTCCTTTAAGTCCATCGTGATAAATACCTCCCATAACAAGAGTGATCCCAGTAATGGAGCAGATGATAATTGTATCGATAAAAACCTGTGTCATGGATACTAACGCTTGACGAGCAGGAAAGTCTGTCTTTGCAGCTGCAGCAGCAATTGGAGCAGATCCCAAACCAGCCTCGTTGGAGAATACCCCGCGAGCAACCCCCCAACGAATTGCAGCACCGATTGCTCCCCCTGCTGCAGCGTCACCTGTAAAGGCTTGTGAGAAAATTAGACTAATTGCTGCTGGTACTTCGCTAATATTAGATACCATAATGATTAAACCAGCTATTAAGTAGAATACGGCCATAATAGGGACAAAGAAGGCTGTAACTTTACCGATACTTTTGATGCCTCCTAAAATAACAAGACCTGTGAAAATAGTTAAGACTAGACCTGTTATCCAGGTTGGTACATGGAATGTAGCATCAACAACGGAAGAAATGGAGTTTGATTGCACCATATTTCCAATTCCAAAGGCAGCGATTGCACCGAATAATGCAAAAAGCATTCCTAGCCATTTTTGACCTAATCCACGCTCCAAGTAATACATGGGACCGCCGGCCATTTCACCGTTTTTATCCTCAACGCGATATTTAACGGCAAGAACGGCTTCTGCATATTTAGTAGCCATACCGAATAGAGCGGATAGCCACATCCAAAAAACAGCACCAGGTCCACCAAGGACAACAGCAGTAGCAACACCAACAATGTTACCGGTTCCAACTGTTGCCGCCAATGCAGTTGTTAAAGCCTGAAAGTGAGATATATCCCCTTCAGAGGTCTTGTCCTGATTTTTGCTAAAAGCTTGCTTTAAGGCAAAAGGTAGAGCGGTTATTTGGAGAAAGCCCAGTCTAATAGTTAAATATATACCGGTTCCAACTATTAAGATTAATAATGGAGGCCCCCAAATCCAACCGCTGACAGTATTAATAACATCTAAAAACGTTAAAGATGATTCCACGAGTGTTCCTCCTGTTTTTGAATATTAGTATTATAATAATAATATAGAGTATTCAGAAAACTAGGTCAATCAAATTAAGAAAAAAACAAGAATTTTGCGATATTGGAATAGTTTTGGGTTGAAACAAGTTTTCACAGTCGGTAACAGTTGGCTATAATAAGGTCAGAAGCTGATTTTTTAACTATAATTATGGATATACATATACAAAGGAGAGAGCATATAGATGGAGGATAATAACAAACTAATTAAAGGGATTCTTTTCGGTGCTTTAGCCGGCGCGGCCATTTCCCTATTAGACCGTGAAACAAGAGAAAAAACGGTTAGCCAAGTAAAGGATTGTGGAAGAACAGTATGGCATTATAGCAAAAATCCAAATGAATTAATTGAGGGCGTTTCCGATAAAATATCCGTTGCTAGACAAAAAATAGAAGAGGTTACGGAAGATATAACGTTTATTGTTGAAAAGGTAAATGATATTAAACAGTCAAGTGATAAACTGCTTTCATCCAATAATATTGAAGAGGGAAGGGAATTGGACGAAATATAAGGGAGAACTGAACTTTTAATGGGGGTTAAAAATGGCACAAACTGATGTCTCAACATTAAAAGGTTTTATTAAAGAATTATATTATCGTTTTATGCATGATGAAGTTGTAGGCTTATCGGCGCAATTAGCTTATTTTTTTCTATTGTCTTTATTTCCGTTTTTAATTTTCGTTATTACACTAATAGGTTATTTGCCCATTTCTTTGGATGATCTTCTAGGGCTAGTAAGTAGGTATGCACCTGGAGAAACAATGTATTTAATCGAAACGAATTTACGCCAAATTCTTGATGAGCCTAGGGGTGGTTTGCTTTCATTTGGTATTATCGCGACTATTTGGTCAGCATCTAATGGAATTAATGCTATTGTTCGGGCATTAAATCGCGCCTATGATGTACCTGAAGATCGCCCTTATATTATATCAAGACTAATCGCTATTTGTTTGACGGTTGCTATGATTGTTGTGATCATTGTGGCCTTGTTATTGCCTGTATTCGGAAAGGCAATCGGACTTTTTCTATTTACTCATTTCGGTATATCAAAGTCATTTATGACAATTTGGGACTTTATCAGAATTTTTATTAGTTTTTTTGTTATGGTTCTCGTTTTAGCGATGTTGTACTACTTTGCACCGAATAAAAAACTACGCATAAGCGAAGTCTGGTATGGAGCTTTTTTTGCAACATTTGGTTGGCAGCTTGTATCGCTTGCATTTTCTTATTTTGTATTGAATTTTGGTAATTATACAGCAACTTACGGTAGTCTTGGGGGAATCATTGTCCTGATGATCTGGTTTTATTTATCAGCGATGGTTATCATTTTAGGTGGGGAAATTAATGCAATCTTACGGATGGCCAGAATGACTCGTAATTAATGCCAAGTTTGGTGGACTTTAATAAATATATATTGACCCTGTTGATCTCATACTATTGTTGAAGAAGGCGTTAAGCTTTCATCCGCGAAGGAGGGGTCAACAATGGGCAAAACTAAACAAAAGAAAAGCGGTTCTAATCCTAAGCAAAAAACATCTAGTGGTGCTAACAAATCGAATAGCTATCACTAAATAGAAAAAAGCGGAAGCGACCGTTTAGCGACGGATAAACTGGAGCACATCGACTCAGATAAAGGAAACACGATGAACGAAGTGAATCGATGTTGACTTATCGTAGGGAGATGAGCGAAGTTTACGAGTCGCTGGGCGCTGGAGCTAGACAATAAGTAAGGGCGGTCCACTAAGCAGGACCGCCCATTTAAATTTTACCTTAGCAAACGCAAACCATTTAAAATAACTAACAATGTACTTCCTTCATGGCCGATGACTCCGTATGGAAGGTCAAGCACCTGAAAGAAATTCGAAGCGATTAAAAGCATAATCACTGAGATAGAAAAAACAACATTTTGTTTAATGATTTTATTCATACGATTTGATAATGTAATCGCATCGGCAATCTTTGTTAAATCATTTTTCATTAAAACGATATCTGCTGTTTCTAAAGCTACATCTGAACCTTCCCCCATTGCAATTCCGACACTTGCAGTAGCAAGGGCTGGAGCATCATTGATGCCATCTCCGACCATACCAACATTTTGGTACTTTTCTTGGAGTTGTTTCAAGTGTTCCACCTTCGTCTCAGGTAGACATTCTGCAATGAAATGGTCAACTCCACTTTCTTTTGCAATAAACTGGGCTGTCATTTTGCTGTCACCGGTAAGCATGATCGTATGAATGCCCAATGATTTTAATGTTTGGATCGCTTGTTTTGAAATATCACGGACAACATCCTTCAAAGCTAAAATTCCTGCAATCCCGTCCTCGTCTTTAACGTAAACGATTGTCTTCCCTTCACTTGCTAGTGTTTTTGCAATATCATTTTGGAATCGTTTAATTTCATCCATACCGATGAAATCTTTTTTTCCTATTTTCCAGTGTTTTCCCTGTAAAGAAGCTTCAATCCCCCAGCCTGGAACATCCTTGAATAGGGATGGTTCTTCAAGCGTTAGTGAATATTTATCTTTTGCATACTTCACGATTGCCTGCGCCAGAGGATGGTTTGAATGACTTTCAATTGAGGCTGTTATTAATAAAAATTCTTCCTCCGTAATGTCAGGGCGAACGATGACGTCAGTTACCTCCGGTTTTCCTCTAGTTAATGTTCCGGTCTTATCAAATGCGATTGCTCTAAGGGCCGTTAATTTTTCAAGATGAACGCCACCTTTGAAAAGAATACCGTGCTTTGCCCCGTTTGAAATCGCTGATAGTGTTGCTGGCATGATGGCAGCCATTAGAGCACAAGGCGATGCGACAACTAATAAAATCATGGCACGGTAAAAAGTTTCCTGCCAGCTCCAACCTAACAAATAATGGGGAAGAAACATCATTAAAATAACGACAGCTAAAACAACCTTTACATAGGTCCCTTCAAATTTTTCAATGAATAACTGTGATGGCGCTTTTTCACTTTGGGCATTTTGAACAAGATTAATGATCTTCTGGAATAAAGATTCGCTGCTCTTTTTCGTGATTTCAACAACGATGGAGCCGTTTAAATTCACAGTTCCGGCAAAAACATCATCATTATTACATTTGCTGACGGGCATAGATTCACCTGTAATCGCTGCTTCATCCAGTGTTGTTTCCCCACGAATAATGATCCCATCAGCGGGAACCCGTTCACCCGGTTTTACTAAAATTTGATCGGCGATTTCCAACATGGAAACATGAACTTTTTCCTCTCTACCATCAATAATACGCAATGCTTCTTCGGGCTGGAGAGTCATTAAGCTTGAAATTTCCTTTTTACTTTTATTCATTGTATAAGTTTCAAGAGCACCGCTTAAGGCAAATATAAAAATTAAGATGGCGCCCTCGGCCCAGTAGCCGATTATGGCAGAACCAATAGCAGCAAAAACCATTAACATCTCTACATTAAGGTCTTTTTCCTTTATTGTTGCTGTTATACCTTCTTTTGCTTTAGCGTATCCTCCAATTAAGAAAGCTAAGACGAAAATCGTTACTGATGTAGATTCCATTCCGTATTTTGAAAAAATCCAAGCAGCAACAATAAGAACACCACTAAGTAAGGCGGCGATTAATTCCCGATGCTCAGTCATTTTACTGATAAAACTTGATTTACTTTGTTTCCTGCCTAATTGAGAATATTTCTCTATTACTTTAGCTTGAAGTTCCAATTCATATCCCCCCTGATATATCTAATTGATAATCAAAATCAGCATTAATTCTTGTTTTGTAGAGTATTATATGCTTTTTTTATTAAATTTGTTTAAAATTATTTTTACTCCTAAATTAAAATAATTATAAATAAATTATAACATGGAAATAGAAAAGTTCAATGAAAGAGTTATTGATTTTAAAAAATATAATTGGAACTATATTGTTGGAGGAGTGAAATATGTGGTTGAATCCTTGTACAGTATGAGGGGAAGAGGGCAGAAAAAAACGCCCCTGTATCATAACAGCGGCGTCTGTGATCTATTCTATTATTAGTCAATGAACCCCAACCCCTGTGTCATCCAATTTTAATTACTGGATAATATTGTCTTCGATAAATTCCTCGAAATGATAGTATGTGCTGTTGTAAATATGCTCGATTTCTTCATCTGTCATATACATAAGGTTTTCGTTATCAAACCTTCTGTTTCTAGTAATAAACTCAATCATGTTTCTCCGTTCTTGTCGACTCATTTAAAAGCCCCCCTAAAATATTGTTTAACTGTAATATTACAGTTGTTTATTTGTTAATTGTATTATATAACAGTGGATCTATTTTGGTCAATGAATTTTTAAAAAATTTTGTAAAAGGGGCGGATGCGGAATTGGGACATGTGGTCGGAAACTGTGGCCCGTTTCTGAGCCACAGTTCCCGACCCCACGTCCCACAATTTATTTTCATAAAACATTTTTTTCATGAATTTGGAAACTATAATGAGGAAGTTTATTTTTGTAGAAGGGTTGGTTTATTTATATGGTAAATAAAATATTCCTCATCATGGCGGTGATTGGGGTGCCTTTATCTGTTATCGGAAGTTTGCTTCACTTCCCGACAATATTAATGTTTGTTATATATTGTTTAACAATTATTGCGTTAGCTGGCTTTATGGGCCGAGCAACAGAAAGCTTAGCTGTTGTTGCGGGTGAGCGAATTGGTGGATTGTTGAATGCGACTTTTGGGAATGCAGTGGAATTAATCATTTCAATTTTTTCATTAAAAGCGGGACTTGTTGGTGTAGTCCTTGCTTCACTTACCGGTTCGGTTTTAGGAAACTTATTGTTAGTCGCCGGCTTATCCTTTTTTGTAGGTGGTTTAAAATATAAGCGTCAGGAATTTAATGTATATGATGCAAGACATAATTCAGGTCTTTTAGTTTTTGCGGTAATTGTAGCATTCGTAATTCCCGAAGTATTTACCCAAGGGATGGGAGAAGGGCATAAACTTGCGCTAAGTTCAGGGATTTCGATTATCTTAATTCTCCTTTATTTAGCCGCCCTATTCTTTAAGTTGGTTACTCATCGTGGTGTATACCAGTCTACCTCTGAGGGGTCAAGTGAACATGAAGAGGAAGCGGAGTGGGGGATGGGTAAAGCCTTAGCTGTTTTACTTGTAGCAACACTTGCCGTTGCCTATGTATCGGAAAAGCTTGTACATACATTTGAAGAGGTGGCAGAAACCTTTGGCTGGAGCGAATTGTTTATTGGGGTCATCATTGTGGCCATCGTAGGTAATGCAGCAGAACATGCATCTGCCATTATTATGGCTTATAAAAACAAAATGAACGTTGCTGTTGAAATTGCAGTTGGTTCTACCCTCCAGGTTGCGATGTTCGTGGCACCAGTATTAGTGTTGATATCGTTATTTTTCGAAAAATCAATGCCATTAGTATTTACAATGCCAGAGCTTATTTCAATGGTGACGGCAGTATTACTAACGATTGCAATTGCTAATGACGGTGAAACGAACTGGTTCGAAGGCGCAACGCTCCTTGCTGCGTACATGATTATGGGAATTGGATTTTATTTATTATAAAAAGCTGAAAAAGCCGAAACTCGAGCAGTTTATACTATGGGAGTTTTGGCTTTTGTATTTCCATTTAGGATTGATACAAGTTACGGATTATTTGATCAGTAAACTGTATGCACTTACCTATATCATTACCTGATGGACTTAATTCAATTTTTAATCCGTTTGCAATTAAGGTTCCTCCGTTTTCTTTTATTTTATTCTCCAGTAAATCAACAGCTGCACAAAAATGATGATGGGATGAATCACCTGAACCAAAAACTGCAAATGTTTTTTGGGCAATATCTATTCTGTCTAATTCTTGATAAAAACTATGAAGGGTGGAAGGAAGTATGCCTTCTCCCCATGTATAGGAGCCAATGATAATGGTTTTGTATAGATTAATATCTTCTAGGTTAAACTGTTTCGTATTTTGCTTGATTACGATAATGCCCTCGTTTACTAACTGGGCTTCAATCAGATCGGTAATTTTCTTTGTATTACCTGATAAACTAGTATAAAGCAGCAGTACTTTAGTCATCCTTTGAACCTCCAATAAGCATTTTAATGTGAAAACAACTAAAAAGTATAAAAAATATAGAAATAAACGATTTCTTATTGACAAAGAGAATCATTATCAATTATATTCTTTCTAGAAGAACTTTTCCAGACATTACTAAAAGTAGTAAGATAAAGGAGTGGTACTTTGAGCAATCAGAATAGTCCAGTACTACTAAAAATTAATGAAATTTATAATAATCTATTGAGTCATGATGGATATGGCGAATTCAAAGTGGAAATGAAGCTATTGAAAAAAGGCCAAAAAGAAGTAATAATCCATTGTGGGAAACAATATAGATATGTTGTTGATTGGCAATAAGGAAAATTACTGATAAGAAGGCGATTCTGTGGGTGAATCCTTCTAAAACATTTTTAATGTTTTGGAAGGATTTTTTTTTATTTATTGGTCCTAAGGAAAAGTTTTTCACTATTAAATTGAGAAAGGAGTTTGCTATTGTTCTATTTTGTAAAAACAAAATACTTACTATTTATATCGGTATTCTTCATTATAACAGGATGTGGCAGTTCGAATGTAAATGTTTCATCTAACGATGTGAGTAATGAAAGAACGAATAAAATCACTGATTACGCCGGAAGAACATTGGAGTTTAGCCAACCTCCAAAGCGAATCATCTCTCTTATACCTGGTGATATGGAAATTATTCACGCTTTAGGAGGAGAAATTGTTGGCCGCGCCAACGTGGATGAAAGTGCCATTTCAGAAGCTTTAGTTCATGTCCCTGAGGTTGGGAATGCACATGATATAAATTTTGAAAAGGTAGTTAGTCTAAAAGCTGATTTAATTATTGGTCATGCCGGGCTAAATATGAAAGATGTGAATACAGTAGAGTCTTTGGGCTTGAAAATGCTCCTTTCAAATAGTAAAAGCTATGAAACTATCATTGAAACAATCGAATTGTACGGGAAGATTTTACAAAAGTCATCTGAAGCAGAGGCGCTTGTTCAAGCTTTAGAAGAGAAAAAGGCGAGTGTCCTTACTAAGGTAATGAATAAGGATGTTCAAGCATTAATCATTTATGGTACGACTGAATCATTTATGGCTGCTTTGCCCTCTTCTTTATCAGGGGATTTATTAGCATTAGCTGGTGGTACGAATATTGCTGATCATTTACCGGGTATTGACGGCTATCCAGATTATGCACAATTATCAATGGAACGAGTCATTCAATCGAATCCAGATGTTGTTTATTTCATTACGCATGGAGACCCATCTACCGTTCGTAGTAAATTTGAGTCTGAATTAAAAGCGAATCCTTCATGGAAAAGTGTAAATGCCATTATCAATGATAATCTCGTCTTTTTGCCTTATGAATTATTTGGGACCAATCCGGGTCCGAGAATAGTAGAAGCTTTGGATTTCTTAAAAGAAAGCTTAATAGAAGTGGCTAACAAAAAAGAACAATAGGCAAAGGATGAATGGAAATGGGTGAAAGAAATTTGGATTACAAATTGGAGGGAAGATTGAGTAACGCGCATGATAGAAAAGTGCACGATCCAAGATTGAAAAAAAGAATGGCGATTCTCTTTATTTTTATTGCGTTAACTGTATTCAGTATTTTGTATGGTTTAGTACTCGGATCAGTTTCAATCCCAATTACAAAAGTATGGGATGCTCTCACTCATAACGGAACAACCATGGATAGTCAAATTGTGTGGAATTTACGATTACCTAGAATTTTAACTGGTTTACTTGTAGGGGCCTGCTTAGCTGTTTCCGGGGCCTTATTGCAAGGGTTAATGAAAAATCCATTAGCCGATCCTGGTATTATTGGAGTTTCTGCTGGTGCCGGGTTAGTTGCCGTCATTATGATGGTTCTGTTTCCGACGATGATCTATTTACTTCCTCTGGGAGCCTTCATAGGGGCGCTACTTGCGACTGTCATCATTTACACGGTGGCGTGGCAGGGAGGCATTTCACCTGTTCGGATGGTTCTAGCAGGGATCGCCATTAATTCCTTATTAGGCGCCGTAATGTCTTGCATTATGATTCTATACAGTGATCGCGTCCAATCCGTTTTGCCATGGCTGGTAGGTGGGTTAAGCGGCAGAAGTTGGCCGCACTTTTCAATTATTTGGCCTTATGCGTTGATTGGCTTGGTATTGTCCGTGTTTGCGATCAAACATGCCAATATCATGGTCCTCGGGGATGATGTAGCAAGATTGTTAGGGAGTAAGGTTGAGAGAAGCAGATTATTTCTTATCCTATTATCAACATTTTTGGCTGGTGCTGCTGTTAGTGTTGCAGGGTTAATCACATTTGTCGGATTAGTTGTTCCCCATATTGTCCGAATGTTGGTTGGCAATGATTATAGATATTTACTACCTATATCTGCAATTGGCGGAGCTTTTCTTGTTACGATCGCAGATACAGTCGCTAGAAGTTGGTTTGATCCAATCGAACTTCCAGTAGGTATATTGCTTGCCATGTTAGGTGCGCCCTTCTTTCTTTACTTATTAAGAGGAGGTTTTAAAGGATGGAAAATGTCCTGAAGGCGAATAACATTTCGTATCGTTATACAAAAACTTATTGCCTAAAAGATTTCTCAATCGGTTTTGCAAAAGGTGAAATGGTAAGTATTATCGGTCCTAACGGCTCAGGAAAGTCAACCGTTTTACGTATGCTGTCAAGACTCTTAAAACCTGAAGCAGGAATGGTCTACCTTGAGGGTGAGAGTATACACAAAATGAAAGATCATATTATTGCCCAAAAGCTGACAATGCTGCCGCAAGTACATGATCATCATTTGGATATGACAGTTAGAGATTTAATAAAAAATGGACGAAGGCCATATTTAAAATGGTATGAAGACTACAATCAAGAACACGATAAATATGTGGATTGGGCACTGGAAGTGACGAATCTACAACACTTACAGCACCGGGGTTTACATGCATTATCAGGAGGCGAGAGGCAGAGGGCGTGGATTGCGATGGCCATCGCACAAATGCCGGATACGCTTTTATTAGATGAACCAACTAGTTATCTAGATGTCTCCCACCAATTAGAAGTGATGGAATTGCTTAAGGAATTAAATCGAAAGTTGGGCATGACCATTATCATAGTTCTCCATGATTTGAATCAAGCTGCAAAATATAGTCATAGAATTATAGCTATGAAAAATGGAAAGGTGGTGAGGGAAGGAAAACCTATCGATGTTTATAATAGTGAGTTTTTCAGAGAAGTTTTTTCAATAGAGGCTAAGATTCATTTGGAAGGAACGCAGCCTGTGTTCTCTCCTTTTGGACTAGTAAATGAAAACCATAAAAAAATAGATTGGAGTGTTTCTTAATGTTTATTGTTGCTAATACGATTAAAGTAAAAAAAGGCTATGTTGAAATTTTACAATCACGATTTGAGCATATAACCAAAATTAAAAATGTTCCTGGTTTTATCGAGTTAAATTTTTTGCAAACACGATTAAGTGAAGAAGATTACGAAGAGGTCATCGTTTGGTCAAAATGGGAATCACAAAAGGCACATAATGAGTGGGTAGCAAGTGATATGTTCAAAAAAGCCCATCAAGGTATGCGATCAGAGCAAATTCTCGAATCGAAGCTGACTTTTTATGATGTTCTTATAGAAAGCAACGCAGAAGAAGTAATCACAAAGGAAGATCATATAGCATAGGAGGAATTTAGCTATGATTGGGATAATCTTGATGTCTTACGGTTCTCCAAATAGACTATCGGAGGTGGAAAAATACTTTACCCACATTCTTCAAGGGAATACTCCTCCGAAAGCACAATTGAATAAAGTGTACGAGATGTATCGTTCTTTGGAAACCTATGACGTATTGGGAGAAGTAACTGAAAGACAAGCACAAGCGGTTCAAACATTATTACAGCAGCAGTTATTAGAAGGTGTTCGGGTATATGCTGCTTTCAAACATGCAGAGCCTTTTGTTGAAGATATTGTTGAGAGATTATTGGAGGAGAATTGTAGTCGAATTGTTGCGTTACCATTGGCACCAATTTCATCAAAGGGAGGGATAGATGGTTATACAGAAGATATTAAGAAAACGTTGGAAAAATATGATCGCCAACTTCCTATTGATGAAATCTCCAATTGGCATAATCATCCTGAGTTAATCTCAGTCATCTCAAGACGAGTCAAAAAAGCAGTCGAGTGGATTACATCCAATGAGGTGGATCCTGCTGTTATCTTTACAGCCCATAGTCAACGTGGCCCTGTTGAAAAACATATGGATTACAGCAGCAAATTTAATGAATGTTCAGTAGCTATTGCAAGTAAGCTTAATCTTACAAATTGGGCCACTGCTTATCGCAGTTACCGCCCTAATCAGTCAATTTGGTTAGGTCCATATCTACATGATGTCATTGATGAAAAAATTAGAAATGGCTCAAAGGGATTTGTTTTGTGCGATTTATCTTCACTAACAGAAAATGCTGAGGTTTTAAAAGAGATTGGGGAAGAATGTCAAAGCGATATTCAAGAAAAAGGTTTAGAGTATGTGAGAACGGAGTTTTTAAATGATTCTGCGGATTATATGATGGCCGTGGCAACCATAATAAAGGAGCACTTAACTAAAAATCAAATTTAAGGATAAGTTTGCATTTTTTAAATGAGAATGAATTTCAATATCAATAATGATGAATTGAAAGGAAATGGGTATGACAAGGGTATTTAAATACACCAAGGCGCATTTGATTCATAACATAATCTATTTGCTCCTACTATTTATACTATTGTTCGTTTTTGCACCTGTAAGTTTGGCTGCAATGAATCTAGAAGATGGTGAGTACACGATTAATTACACGGTTTTAAAAGCGGATAATGACTCTGCCTCGATGGCAAATGATTATTTTGGCAAGCCGGCCAAGCTGATTAGTAAGAATGGCGAAACTCACCTTCAAATCACGTTAAATAAAAGTGATTGGATTAAATCAATTCAAGTTGGAGATGTAAATCCTAAAGTAATTAGCGGTGATACAGCAGCAGACAAAAGAACGGTTCAATTTAAAGTAAGTGATTTAACAAATCCAATATTAGCAAAAATTCATGTTGATATCGAATCAATGGATTATAACCATCACTATACAATCCGTTTTGCGATGAACTCTGAAAGTATCACGAAAATAGGCGCCACTTCAACTGCTGAACAAAAGCAACCCCTCAAGGTAGAAGAAGTTAAAGAAGAAATTGTTGTTCCGCCGGCAACAACAACACCTGTAAAAGAACAAATTGCTGCAAAAAGTAGTGAAGAACAACCAGTTAACGCTGCTAAAAAACCATCAGAATCATCAACTTTGTTACCAAAGCAACAGGTCAATACTGATAACAAAGTTGAAAAATCTAGTAATCTTTCAAATCAAGCAACAGTGAAAGAGGCAGAAAAAGATAAAGTGGA
Organism: Bacillota bacterium; assembly: GCA_023457235.1. Lineage (GTDB taxonomy): Bacteria > Bacillota > Bacilli > Bacillales > Bacillaceae_J > Schinkia. The sequence goes on along the minus strand of JAEWMK010000193.1, from coordinate 6,466 downwards.
TCAAAGTGAAAATGAAGTAGCAACAGAATCAGCCGTTGCCTCACCAGAACAACCTACAAAAATTCAAGATGAAGTAGTAGAAAGTGCAATTGATTCCAAGGCAGCTGCCGTTGATTCCGAATATTCTGATGGAGCAGGTAATAAATGGGGGTATGGTTGGGTTGTATTTTTGTGTTTAGCATTTGTAGGTGCTGTCTATTTGTTTTATAAAGTTAGGAAAAATTCAGGAGGAAAAGAAAATGAATCGTACTAGGAATCGAATGATAGCTATTCTATCCATATTTTTCATGCTAATTTCAATTTTTCTTCCATCCAATCCAATAGCCACAGCTAATAGTGAATTGCAGGATGGAGAATATGAAATTGGATTTACAGTCGTTAAACCTAATACAGACACAAAATCAACGATGGATGGTTATACGGAAAAACCAGCAAAACTAAATGTTGTCAATGGAAACATGAGTGTTCAGTTAACTTTTACAACAGCCGATATGATTCAAGTCTTTCAAGTTAAGCAAGATGATGACTATATTAATACCACTGTTATTAATGAAGATACGGAGAACAACAAAAGAACAGTCGAGTTTGATGTCTCAGATCTTAATTCAAGAGTAGATGCGAAAACACATGTAATCGTTTCAGCATTCCCAAGTTTTCCTGGATATGACAGCTGGTATGATGTTCAAGTTGTTTTTGATGTAGATAGTCTCAAAAGTTTGACACCACAACAACCAACAGAACCTACTGAACCGGAGGAGCCAACTGAGCCAAGCGAACCGGAACAGCCAATAAATCTAGAAGAAGGCAAGAATTATAACATCAGTTTTATTGCGATTCGTGCTGATAATGAAAATGCTTCATCTATGGATGGACGTTTCGCAAAACCGGCAAGTCTAACTTACCTAGACGGAAAATACTATGTAACCCTTTCTTTAACAGAAAAAGGTAAAGAATATGTAACTGGTTTAGAAATGGAAAAAGAAGATGGAACATGGGTAAGATCTTCAGAGGACTTTGTAATTGAAAACTTTGAAGTTGCAAATCTATTAACTGTGGTTAATAGCAGAGTATCAATGGAAGTTCCAATGAAAGATGGTAGTGTGTATAAAAATACACAGTCTTTTAGAATTATTTTTGATGTTGTTAGTATTGAGCAGACAACAGAACCAACAGAACCGACAGAACCGGAGCAACCAACAAACCCAATTGAACCGGAACAACCAGATCTAAAGGACGGTCAATATGAGCTTGGATTTACAGTCGTTAAACCTAATACAGACTCAAAATCAACAATGGATGGTTATACAGAAAAACCAGCAAAACTAATTGTAGAAAATGGGCAAAAGCGTATTCAGCTAACCTTCAATAGTGCAGATATGATTCATGCCTTTAAAGTATTGGAGAATAGTGATTATGTTGATGCAAATATCGTAAGTGAAGATGAAGAAAATAATATTAAAATTGTTGAGTTTAATATTCGTGATTTAAATACAAGAATAGATGCAAAAACACATGTCATCGTTCCAGCAAATTCAATTCCGGGCTTCCCTGGCTATGACAGCTGGTATGATGTTCAAATTCAATTTGATACATCTAGTTTACCGGTGGAGCAGCCAACCAATCCAACCGATCCAAGTGACCCAGGAGAATCGGTTGTAGTGATCGATGAAAACCAATTTAAAGATGGTAAATACGAGTTTTCAGAAGAAACTAGCAAACCAATAAAAATAAATACTACTTATAAGGGTACTCCAATTAGTATTGTTGTACCGGCAGGCAGTAATTCCTTAACAATAAAAAAAGTAGCAACTGATCCAGAAAACAAAACTCTAGTCATTGATATTTCAGTAGGCGGTTTAGGAGATCAAAAAGTTACGTTAACAATACCAAAACCAAGTGGTTTATCTACTGATAGAGTAGGTGCATTCCATCAAAATGGAGCAGTTTGGGAATATCGAGCAGCACAAGTGGATGGAAATAATAATGTAATCTTTGAAACTAATCTAAGTGCAGTTAAGATTGCAGAAATAATCGATATGCCTACAAACGTAACATCTGCCATTGCAGGAAATAAAGTTACATTAAATTGGAATGCGGTGACAGGTGCTACATATGAAGTAGCTAAAATCTTTAACGGTACTGAAACAATCTTGAATAATATTCAAGATACGACACTTACAGAAACATTGAATTATAACACTAAATATCAATATAAAGTGAGAGCGATTAAAGATGGTCATCAAAGTAATTGGACAACCGAAGTAACAATTAATACGGATGCAAACACGGGCGGTGGCTCAGGTGGCTCGGGCGGTTCAGGTGGTTCAAGCGGCACGGGAGGCAATTCTCCAAAGCTTGAAGATGGTGTATACTCTATTGATTTCCAAGTCTATAAAAATGGAACGTATCAACAATCTGTAATGGCTGATTACGTTGTTAGACCAGCAAAATTGACAAAAGAAAACGGAAAGTATTATGTAACAGTAATTTTGAAAAATAGCAGTTGGACCAAAGTATTTGAAGTAAACGGAAATGGCGGAAGCGCCTCAGTCGTGAATACGTATGCCTCCTCAGACACAAGAGAAATCCAATTTGAAGTTTATGACCTATCTCGCCAGGTAGAAGTCTATACAGAAGTAGTCATACCAGCAATTAATTACGATGGAAATTATGATGTACAGTTCCAATTTAATAAAGGTAGCATTGAATCGAACTATTCAAAACCGGATGTCAGCTCAGTAAAACTTGAGGATGTAAAGTTGGCTGTTCCAACCACTCAGAAGAAAATAGAAGATGGCGACTACTCCATTGAATATAAAGTCTTTAAAAATAATACGGAACAACAATCTGTAATGGCCGATTATGTTGTAAATCCAGCTAAATTAACAGTAAAAAATGGCAAAAATTATATTAATTTAACTTTAAAAAATAGTAGTTGGACGAAGGTTTTTGAAGTAAAAGGGAATGGCAGCAATATGAAAGTCCTTTCGCAAGATGCTGAATCCGACACTAGAATGGTTCAATTTATTGTAGATGATTTAACTAAGAAAGTAGAAGTTTATACAGAAGTGCTTATTCCGGATATCAATTACGATGGTAAATATAATGTTCAATTCTTATTCGATCAAAATAGTGTAAAGGATTGGAAAGAACCAGAAGTTAAAAAGGTAGAGGAAAAACTAGAAGAAACTGAAAAAGTTGAACAAAATTTAGCAAAGTTTAATGATATCAAAGGTCATTGGGCAGAAAATGTGATCGCTCGTTTGGTCAACTTAGGAGCAATTGGTGGGTATCCTGATGGAACATTTAAGCCGAATCAAACAATAACAAGAGCAGAATTTGCTTCCTTACTCGTAAAATCCTTTAAGTTAGAAGGAACGGCTAAAAAAGTTTTTGTAGACACTGAGAGCCATTGGGCAAAAGACGCGATATCGATTGCCGCTGAACTAGGGATTGTTGCGGGATTCGACAATCAGAGCTTTAACCCGGATACCCCTATTACACGTGAACAAATGGCTGCTATGATGTCGAAAGCATTACACTTGAAGGATGCGAACAATAGCGCAAACTTTACCGATAAGAATAATATTTCTAAATGGGCGAATCAAGCCGTTCATGCAGTTGTCAATCATAAAATTATGGCTGGTTATCCCGACGGAACATTTAGACCACAAGTGAATTCAACTCGTTCAGAAGCTGTATCCGTTATTGTAAAAGGGTTGGATCACAATACAGATAGTTTGTAATTTTTATGGAGCTGGATATGCCTTGCATATCCGGTCTCCTCTTAATTTTACTATAAGAAAGCATAAAATTTTGTACATCATTGTCTAGCTACAGCGCCTATCACCTAGCAAACTTCAGGACTCCTCCCTACGATAAGTCAACTATGAATTGCTAACGCAATTCAAGTTTCTTTTATCTCAGTCGAAGCCCCTCCAGTTTGTACGGTGATGACCAAGGCGCTTGCGCTTTTCTTATATAAAGACGGAAAAAGGATGAAGAGAGAAATGAATAAACAATTCTTTTTCATACCAATGATACTATTATTTTTACTATCAGCTTGCTCATCCCCTGAATTAGTATCAGTGGCTGAAAGTGGTGCTGAAACAGAGGAAGGTCCCCGTATCATCTCTACAACCGTTGCGATTACAGAAATAATGGATGCGCTCGCGATAGATCTTGTAGGGGTTCCAACGTCCTATAAGGAATTGCCAGAAAGATATAAAAATGCAACAGAGGTTGGAAATGTGAAAACCCCTGATATAGAAATTATTAAGTGGTTGAAACCAACGGATGTCCTAAATGTCTCTACATTAGAGTATGATTTGAAACCTATTTACGAGCAAGCGGGGATTTCTGCTTCCTTTCTAAACCTAGATAGTGTTGGAAATATGCTGGGAACGATTGGAGAATTGGGTGCAAAATACAATCGTGAAAAACAAGCAACAGCGATTATTTCTGAAATTAACAACAAAATTGAAAAAGTGAAAGCAGATGTGGAAGGTATAGAAAAGCCTTCTGTTCTTATCTTATTGGGGATTCCAGGAAGTTATTTAGTGGCGACAGAACATTCTTATATTGGAGATTTAGTAAAAATTCTCGGTGGAGAAAATGTTGTAACAGGAGAAAAAGTAGAATATGTTGCCTCAAATACTGAGTATTTACAACAAGCGAATCCTGACATTATTTTGCGAGCAGCCCACGGAATGCCAGATGAGGTAGTAGCCATGTTTGATCAAGAGTTTCGCGAAAATGATATATGGAAGCATTTTGATGCAGTCAAAAATGGCAGAGTCTATGATTTAGAAGAAAGATTATTTGGTACGACTGGAAGTTTAGCTGTTTTGGAGGCAATGGAAGAATTAGAAAAAATGATGTATCCATCATTACAAGTAGAAAATTAAAGGAAGTTTTGTATGAAAAGAAATATGTTAAGTTTTCTAACAGTTATTCTCTTATTAGTACTTGTATGCTTAATTTCGGCGACTACCGGCAGCATTTCTGTAGGTGTTATGGAATTGGTACAAGGCCTAATTAGCGGTACAAATGAAAATGTAGCTATTATAAAAGACCTGCGTTTCCCAAGAATTATAGTAGCGTTGTTTGCAGGAGCGGCGTTATCGGTCTCAGGTGTTTTATTACAGGCTGTATTGAAGAATCCACTGGCTGAAGCGGGGATTATAGGAATCTCAGCAGGTGGACGTTTTGTATTTATACTGATGGTGTCCCTATTTCCACAACTCTTTTTCTGGTCTCCTCTTTTTGCATTTTTAGGGGGAGGGCTAGCCTGCTTTTTAGTATATTCTCTTTCATGGAAAACAGGATTAAGTCCATTACGAATAATATTAGTGGGTGTTGCGATTCATGCAGCTTTTACGGGATTAAATCAATCCTTTACTTATTTTATTGGTTATTCAAGTTTAACCCATGCTACTGTTTCTACGTTAGCACTAAAAACATGGAATGAAGCAGAACTCATTGTCATTTATGGATCTATCGGGTTAATTTTATCCTTATTTTTAACCTTATGGTGCAATGTATTGTCACTTCAGGATAAGACGGCGCAAAATTTAGGATTTAATATTGTACGGCTGCGTGTCATAGTCTCAATCGTAGCAGTATTATTGGCTGCTGCAGCAACTTCGGTTGCAGGGATTATTGCCTTTGTTGGTTTGCTTGTCCCGCATATTTCCCGTCTAATTGTGGGGACGGATCATAAAGTGCTCATCCCATTTTCGGCATTAGGCGGAGCACTGATCATTCTAACTGCTGACACATTAGGACGTTCAATTATTCCTCCAACTGAAATTCCGGCTTCTATAATCATGGCTATCATTGGTGGACCATTTTTAATTTATTTGTTAAGAAAGAGTGATCGTGTATATGGAAGTTAAACAATTATCATTCTCTTATGACAGTGCGAAAAATATCCTACATGAGATAGATTGCACAATCGAAAGTGGAAAAATTACAACTATTATTGGTCCAAACGGTTGTGGAAAATCAACATTACTGGGAATATTATCAAAAAACTATTCCCCATATCAAGGAGAGGTGATCATCGATGGCAAAGAAATTTGTCATTATTCACCTAAAGAGTTTGCCCAAAAATTGGCGGTAGTTCATCAGCAAAATGAAGCTCCTATAGATTTAACGGTTGAAAAATTAACGAGTTTTGGCCGTTTGCCGCATCGAACATTATTTGGAAGAATGAAAAAAGAAGATGAAGATGCGATTGAATGGGCACTTTCTTGCACTAATCTACAGAAGAAACGAAATCAGAGGTTGAATGAATTATCGGGTGGTGAAAAGCAGCGGGTATGGATTGCGATGTCATTAGCGCAGAAGACTCCCATTCTTTTTTTAGATGAACCGACTACATACCTGGACATTTATTATCAATTTGAAATTCTTGAGTTGGTTAAAACGTTAAATCAAACTTATGGATTTACCATTGTAATGG
>JAEWMK010000192.1 GCA_023457235.1 Bacillota bacterium | reverse complement strand
GGATATTATTATCCTTTTTCAACCTTGGGGCATGGGGTGCTTTATATGCTTATTCTCCGGAACAATATCCAGCAGTCATCCGTGGAACCGGAACTGGGATGGCAGCATCTGTTGGTAGAATCGGTGGCATCTTGGGACCGCTTCTAGTGGGCTCATTAGTGAGTGCCGGCTATTCAATTGGTTTTATTTTTTCAATATTTTTGTGGAAGTATCATCATTGGGGTTTTAGCTGTTGCCTTTGTTGGACAAGAAACACGGCAGATCGAACTTGCTTAGAAAAAAGAGTTGCAGTCTAGATTGCAGCTCTTTTCTTTCCTAATTTTTTCAAAAATAAAATTCCCGTAAATGTAAAAAAATATAATGAAGTGAAATGAAGAAAAAGCGAAGGAGAGCTGGCGAAATGCGGGGCTACGTTCTTTCGATTTGGAATTTTTTCGATCCCTTTTATTTTTTCTGTACACGCCTAACATTCCCTCCTAGATCAGGTACGGAAAGCAATATTTTCAGGGTTAGACTAACAAAATACAAAGGAAGAGAAGTCGTACTTTCTGATGGAACAATCATTACGAAAAATGATATTTTAGTTAAAATACACCTTCACAACGTGAAGCTATTAAGGGAATTATTAGAAATAAAAAGTGAATTAAGAAAAGCAAAAATTCTTTACCGCCATGTCCAAGAGTCTCTGCCCGGAATCGAGCATTTCATTCGAAACAGCAGCTTTTCAAGTGAAGTGAAAGGAATTGTTGGTATCACCCATTTAAATAAGAGCTGTGAACGGCTTGGATTTGAAATTTTCGATATTTCTCATCCTTTCTATAAGTGGTTTAAAGTGTTTGCTTTTTTGCCAATCGAAATTCTATCTAGCGCAAATCATTCTATTCTTAATAGTTTAAAACATCAAACACCTAAATATTTATTTATGTCAAGAAATACCCTAATTAAAAAGTATAGAATATAAAGAAAAAGCTGCTCATGATTAAATAGCAGCTTTTTCGGGTCTTAAAGGTAGTTCATGAAGGGTGAACAGGGATTTTTACGTGCAATAGTTGGAAAGCATTTTTCTTCAGAGTATAATTAAAAAAGTTTAGGGAAGAAAAGGTGCTTTTTTATGCGAATTTTACTAGTCATGATCGGTGGTTTTATAGGGGCGATAGGTAGGTTTGGAGTTGGAGAGTGGTTTAATACAGATCAAGGCTTTCCTTTTGGAACTTTACTAGTAAACCTTATTGGCTGCTTTCTTCTGGGGTGGCTTTTAACATTTGTAGGTCGTCAGAGCAAAAAAAAGCCTTATATAACTCTGTTTCTCGGAACTGGAGTCATTGGATCTTTTACAACCTTTTCAACTTTTTCCGTTGAAACGATGCAATTATTCGAAAAGGGATTAGTTGTTCTCGGTCTGTTCTATGTACTCATAAGTATATTCTTTGGCTCGTTATTAGCCTATTTTGGGAGTAAGTTAGCATGATTTGGATCATTGGATTAGGTGGTGCAATTGGAGCTGCTGTGCGCTTTTTATTAGGTGAGTTTATCAATAAAAGGTGGTCTAAAAAACTAGGTAAGTTTCCACTGGGAACATGGATCATCAATATTTCCGGCTCATTTTTACTTGGAGTAATTGCCAAACTTCATTTGACAAACTGTATAGTGGATTGGGTTTGGTATTTTGTTGGAGTTGGATTTTGCGGGGCGTATACTACTTTTTCGACCTTTGGCTATGAAACAATTAGATTGATTGAAGACAAAAAAAATCGTTTGGCTATCATTTATGTGTTTTCATCGCTAGTATTGGGAGTTGTCTCCGCTTCAATAGGATTTATTATTTGATATATGGAGGGACAGTATGATTGATATAAATACTTTTTTTCGTAAAAGAATTGGTTTTCCTGAAAAAGAAATCATTACATTTGAACAATTAGATGAGGTTCTTGAAAAAACAGCTCAATCGATTCCGTTTGAAAATATATGTATTATTAACAAAAATACAAGTGATATCTCGAAAGAAACCCTTGTTAATAAAATTCTTGATAGGAATGAAGGCGGTGTCTGCTATGAGTTGAATCCGATTCTTTATTTGTTTTTACAGGCAAATAGCTTTGATGTATCTTTAGTTCGTGGGGCTGTTTATAACCATTCATCGCAAAACTGGGCACCTACAGGTCTTACCCATGTTACTATATTAGTAAACCATAATAATCAAACCTATGTAATAGATACTGGTTTTGGAGGGAATTTGCCATTAACACCTGTTCCATTGAATGGGGAAGCGGTTGATTCAAATAATGGACAATTTCGAATTAAAAAACAGGACAGTGAGTATGGCGATTATGTTTTGGAAATGAAGTTAAAGTATAAGGATTCTGACTGGAAGCTAGGTTATGCTTTTGATACAAAAAGAATCGTTCGCGACCTCTCCGAACTAAATGCAATTAAACAGGTCATCTCAGAAAGTGAGCATTCGGCCTTTAACAAGGCACCTTTGATGATAAAAATAACAGATAGTGGAACGGTAACCTTAACGCCTTCTTCATTAACAGTTTGGAAAGATGGAGAAATGAAAAAAGAGGATATTGATGAAAAACAATTTAATGACCTTGCGAAACAACATTTTGGTATGGATATTAACATACTCAAATAAGGAAGGGGGTACCAAATAAGGTACCCTCTTATTGTTATTGAAAAATCCTCTTCCATGCCTTTGTAAGTTCACTGAAAATGATCGGGATAAGTGATAATGTTAGGACAAATATCCAATCCTTTGTTGTCAAGAAATGAATTTCAAATATTGTGTTAAAGATCGTGATATTTATTAACCCTATTTGAATGACTATGCCGATTAGGATTGCTATCATTAAAAACCTATTGGAAAATAGTCCGATTTCATATAGGGACTTATGTTTATGACGCAAATTAAGTGAATGGAATAAACGGGAAATACTTAATGTTGCAAACGCCATTGTTTGTGCATGGATGAGTGCTTCGTGATCTACGTTTGAAAAGTCAATTGTAAAAATAGATTTTGCACCTGTGTAGGCATCTAAACCAGCAACGAAAGCAAATAACGCTAATAATCCGATTAGCACCCCAAAAAGCAAGGTAAAGGCACCGCTGCCATCTGCGAAAATACTTTCTTTAATTGATCGTGGTTTCTGTTTCATTACATCAGGGTCATCAGGGTCAAGGCCAAGTGCAATGGCCGGTAATGTATCTGTAATTAAGTTAATCCATAGGAAATGAATGGCGGTAAGCGGTGCAGGCCAGCCTAGTATGATCGCAATGAACAGTGTAACAATACCGCCGATATTACTAGATAATAAAAAGATTATTGATTTTTTGATGTTTTGATAAATATTGCGACCTTCTTCAACCGCTGCAACAATGGTAGAAAAATTATCATCAGTCAAAACAATATCGGCTGCCCCTTTTGCAACATCCGTACCGCTTAGTCCCATTGCAACACCAACGTCAGCTTGTTTTAGAGAAGGTGCATCGTTAACACCGTCTCCTGTCATGGCAACAATATGGCCATTTTCTTTTAATGCCTTTACAATTCTCACTTTATGTTCAGGTGAAACTCGTGCAAATACACGAGTCTTTTTAACTTTTTCGTTCAACTCTGAATCACTTAATCTATCAAGCGCAGACCCTGCCATTGTTTCTGTTTCTTCAGATGCAATGCCAAGCTCCTTTGCGATGGCAAAGGCTGTTTTTTGATTATCACCTGTTATCATTACGGTTTGGATGCCTGCGTTTTTACAATGACTGATTGAAGCTTTTACTTCTTCTCTTGGTGGATCGATCATACCAGTAAGCCCAAGAAGGATTAAGTCATTTTCCAACTCCTCTTGTTTGAACGATGTGGGTGCTTCAATTTCCTTATAGGCAATAGCTAAAACTCTAAGGGC